>JAIRRJ010000070.1 GCA_031256035.1 Treponema sp.
GGACTCGCGGGAGATTTCCTGAATATCGGCGGCTACCTCCTGCAATCCGTGGCGCCCTATTTCGGACGCTTCCCGCAGCGTATTCACGTTAGCGGTGTTTTTAATCAGCGTGTCGGTAACGGAGCGGGTATTGGCGACCATTTCTTCGATGGCGCTCGATGCCTGCGATACATTGCTGCTCTGGTTGGCGACATGGCTGTCCAGTTTATTGATGTTGGCTACAAGCTGATCCATAGTCCCGTGGGTTTGGCTGACATACGCACTCTGATTTTGCACGCGCAATTTGATGCTTTGAACATTGGCGGTGATTTGATTAACGGCATTAGCGGTAATATTCATGTTACTTGCGAGATCGCTTCCGATCTCGGAAAGTATGCTTGCCTTTTCACCGATGGCGGCAATAAGGCTTCTGATCCCATCCTGCGCTGACGCAATCATGCGCGTCATCAGGGCAAGCTCGTCATTGCCGTTAACGCTGAGGACTTGCGTCAGGTCTCCTTTTGCAAATGTTTCCAGCAACAGTGAAGTCATTTTGATGGGGCGCACAATCCAGATGGAAATGGCAATTATCACAATAACAACAACGGCAATCATCACCAGTACAATCGAAATGACTGTAATGTAGCTGGCTCTTTGAAGCGCGTCAACAGCGGCGAATTTCTCCTCGTTTGGCACCAGCAGCGCCACGCCGATTCCGGAATCATGCACAAAAGCGCTCAAAGAATATTCTTTCCCGTTTAGGTTCAGCGTCTTGTTGACGGTCTGTCCCGGTTTGAGGTCAACAAGATGATTAAGCCAGCTTCCCTGCGGATACTCTACCACGTCATAGTTTGAACTGCCGGAAACAGCAAAAGTGGCGTTGTTGATAACGGAAAAGCCGGCAATCTGCGTTGAAGGAGTTGGCAGCGGAAAGGAAGCAACCATTTTCTGCAAGGTCGAAAGTGATATGTCTACCGTTGCCACGCCTACCATAATTTTCGCAGATGAGTAAATCGGAAGGCTGACCGTAACCATCAAGGCGTCTACCGATGTATCCACATACAGCTCGCTCCAGTAATAACGATCCTGCCGCGGGCTTGACCGGTTCCAGCCGTTTGGAAGCGCCGTCAAATACCAGCCCTCATCGTAGGTATCGACATCCCATTCCCATTCATCACCGAGCCACACCACGTTACGTTCTGTGGGGAGGCTTCCGGCGCTCAACTCCTTGCTGACAAAGCAATGGAAATCGTGAATATTCGGATAGAAGGCGTAAGGCTCGTAAAAGGCTCCGCCGCCCAGCAAGTTTAATTCACGCGCAAAGGTCGTCCGGTAATCGTAGAGCATCTTGTCCATCAACTGCTGCCGGCTCAATGTATCTTTCAGCCCATAGAAGGTTTCGCCCAGAGTTTGGGATATGCCGGAACTTGCCTGTATTGCGTTCAAAAAGTCATTGAATTTTGAAAAGGACTCTCTTGCAAGCGCGTCTTCATAGTCTACGGTAAGACCGCGGGCAATTAAGCGTACCTGCTGACCGTTTACAATCAATATGCCGAACCCGATAAACGAAGTGATTGAAAGCGCCAGTACAAGAGCGCTTACCTTAAAACGAATGTTCATATTTGTTTTACCTCCAAATAATTTCTTCCCGAAAATCCCAGCATACCCGCAACCATAGAAACAGGTAACATTCGTATCTCACGGTTCAGCTTCGTTACGCTGTCGTTGTAGATCAGACGACTGGTACGCAGCATATTTTCAAAAATATCCACGGCATCTATGGTTTTAATATAATTTTCATTTGTTTTGAGCTGTGGATATTGCTCAGTCAGCCGGGCAAAGCTCTCAAGAGCATCACGGATGATACCCTCCTGACGCAGTATGTCAGCGGGAGTAGATTTCGCGGTAATATCGCTTCTTCCTGATTTAACGGTTTCAATGAGCGTTTCGCTCTCTTGCAAGGCATATCCCTTGGTTATTTCCAAAAGCGCAGTGAGCGCATCAAAGCGGCCGGAAAGCTGTACGCCAATCTGGCTCATGGCATTGTTGACATTTTCGTCTAACACGACAAGCCTGCGCTGGGTGGACATGACACAAAGAATGATCATTGTAGCGATTGTGGTGATGGCGATTACACCAAAGCTTATTAAGGGTGATAGCATAGTAATTTCCTCCGGGTTCGTTCCATACATGCAAATTTACCTCTTATAAAACAAAACAGGTGCCATCGAACCGCAGACCTTTGGTCTGACGGTTCGGCACTCACACTATATATAGCGTAGGTGCCTGGCACCTTTCGCTTACTTGCTTTTATACCCGCTTGCGTACGTGATCGTACACGACGTTCTATACTGCGTATGAGTCCCGTAAGCCGTTCCGGTCTGGGTAAAAGTTTGTTTCATGATATTTTCCCTGTGCCCTCTGCCCGGAACGCCGTCGTCAACTAACAAGCCGACAACAATATTCCTTCCGGTAGTTTCCCCATAAGCGATATTTTCACCCAGAGAATAGGTGCCGCCAAAACCTCCGTGCCGGTTCATGCGTATTTGCGGCGTACTCTTGTCACTGCCGGTATGCCCTGTTTGTCCGGTTTTGCTTTGGTCTGTTACGTGATCTTTAGCGGCAAGGGAAAGTCCTTTTTCCGGGGATAAAATGCCTGCACTGGCTGCCTTGCCCAATGCGGTAATACATTCATTGACAGCCGCAGCCCCTTCCTGTGTTACTATTGTTATCTGTCCGGGGACGGAATAATTTTTCCCGTTAAAATATTGCAGCATGGGCTTTATATACAGTTCCGCGTATTTTTTCGGATCGGCTCTGACCTTATTCATTTCCAGAATAACGTCTTTTTCAATGCCGGAAAGATAATCAGCATTTGCCGCCGTGTCCAATGAACGGATATCCCAGTTTTTTGCGTCAGAATCAGCCCTTCCGCTCATTGACGGCGCGGCTGCGGAAACAGACGAGGATGGCTGCTGTGTTGACGATGCGGCGGCGGCTTGATTCGATTTTATGAAGTTCTCCATTGCCACTACTTGATTCCCTTTCGAAGTGCCCGCTACTTTGCCGGAAGCGTCTATATACCAAACAAACGGGAGGGTGTTGCCCTGTTCAAGGGGGAACGCTCTGTCCAAAGACCACATGGTATTGTTGTCTGTCTTGTAAAACGAAATGTGCTTATACGCCTGACTCTTTTGATATGTTTGAACATCAGCCAGCGGCTGGTCAATGTCGAAGTACAAAAATCTCACTTTGTCACCCGCGCCGTTGTCATTAACAAACTTTTCGGCCATTGATGCCATATATCTACAGTTGCCGCAGGCAACGCGTCCGAAGGAAGCGATTATCAATTTGCCTTTTAAGTCATTGTATGCGGCTGCCTGTCCGACAGGCTGGCTTAAAGGAAGTTTGTCGATAAAGGCAGTATCGTAAGACGCTGGTGTTTGCGCCTGAGCAGAGTTGGACGCCGGCGCGGGTGTTGGCGCGGGACTTGGCGCAGCAGCGGCAGGCGTGCCGGCGGCGGCAACCGTAAAACTTGCGAGTGCGTTATCAGCAAAAGTATTAAAAGGAAAACTGCCGGCGCCTGCTTTCGCCTTCCCAACCGCGACAGAACCGAGCAGCTTGCTGCTGTCGCTGATGCCCGCGGCAGGTGCATCGCTGTAATAGACAAAAGCCTGTCCGTCAACAGCTTTGGTTCCCGCCTTCCAGATAACCTGCACCTTGTCGTTGACAGCGGCGTTAAACGTAAGTTTCTTCGGCGTTGCCGTTACGGTTTGATTTCCGGTAAAAAGCGTTTGCTGGCTTTTACCGTTAATGCTCACCAAAATAGTCCCCTGCGACCAGTCCCACTTGCCTGTGGCGGGGGTGTGCATCTCAATAGTGATTTCGCGGGTTTGGGCGAACACCGCCATTGGCATGATTGACAGCATGGCGAATAATGCCATGATGATTGATTTGTTCTTTTTCATATAATACTCCTTAAACATTTGTTTTGATTCCTCTACATAGCTTCCACATATACACATTCCTTTAGCTCATTTGCATGGATGCGCATCTTTTTCAAAGCCCTCATCTCAATCTGACGGACGGTTTCACGTGACATGTCAAGTTTGTCCCCGATTTCCCTGTAGGAAAAACGCTCGCATCCGTTTAATTTATAACGGTAATTGAGTATCTGCTTTTCCCGTTCTTTCAGTTTGTTTAAAACACGCAGTGTGCCGTCCCGGGAAAATTGCTTAAACAGATTCCGCTCGGGGCAGTAGGTATAATCCTCATGAATGTCCACGGTTCCGCCGGATTCATCGTCTTTGATAACAGGTTCAAGATGAAGCGGAGAGGAAGTTAAATTAACAATATAATCGACATCCTGCACGGAAATCCCAAGTTCTTCGGCAATATCCGTATTATTTGGCTGGTGCATCAGGGTCTGACTGAGAACATGATAGGTGCGTTGAATTTTAAGAAGAGTCTCTTCCTTTCGCCGGGGCAAACGGACAATTCTGCGTTTGTCGGAAATAAACCTGCTGATATAATGACGTATCCACCAGTTCGCGTATGTGCAAAAACAGACGTTTTTACGGTAATCGAATTTTTCCGCAGCGCGGATAAGCCCCAGATTTCCTTCCTGAATCATGTCCAGAATTGGAACATCCCGCACATTGAACATCCCGGCAATTTTTACCACCAGCCGTAAATTGGAGTTCACCAGCTTATGCAGGGCTTTAGTGCTTCCGGTCTGTATCTGTTTGGATAACTCCAATTCCTCTTTAAACGTCAAAAGGGCGAAACCCTTAATCTGCCTGAAATACATTTCCAGCAAATCATCGCCGGATTTCTTTGTTTTTTTTGTCATGTAACTCACTCCTCACTGCTCACTGCTCACTGTTCTCTCTTCTCGCAGGGAATGAGCAGGAAGCAGGGGCTTTCGCTCCCCACTTCCTGCTCCCTGTCCTACTTCACGTCTTCTGTTTTCACCAACATTCCGTTTGCAATAAAATTATCGTTTGCGGATAATTCTATTGTGTATGTCATCTGTCGTGCGGCAATAATTTCCATATCAACAATCTCCGTGAAGATGTTTCTTTGCGGCATAAAAACTTTGTCGCCAATATTTAATTCCTCAACTTTTGTCTTTTGGAAATAAAGCTTGTTTGCTTTTTCGGCATCCACGGCAGCCCAAACGCCTCTTTCAATCCAGAATGGGTGGTCAGCGGTTGTAACAATTTCATTGCTGCCCGTAAATGCGCGGGAAACCGTTATCATCTGCCATTGCCCGCCGGATGTTTCAGCTCCGGCAAATGTCAGTTTCACCAGATTGGAATGCTCTACGGAAACAAGTTTTGTAACTTTTGAAACTACCAATTCGTTAGTTTCAAAAGCGTAAGTTTTTACCAAATCGCCCTCTTTAATTGACTCAATATTTTTCAGCGAACTGTCCGCCATGAGGATTTGTGTTCCCGCCGCGAAACATTTGGCGAACGGATCATTTCCTTGTGACGGGGGGGTGCTGTCGTAACCGCATATTGAGCAGGGGTTTCCTTTATGCGCCGCTCTTGAATCGGGTTTTTCTATACCGCACCTCCAGCAAATTTCGTTATGCCTGTTCATGATAACCTGATGGTTAGCATCTACAGGAAAGGAATAACGTTTTTGTCCATTCTTCTCCCACTGGTGTTCACCCAGTTCCGCGCAGGTTGGTTCCGGTTTGAATAACCCGTCTAACATGGCGCAAGAAGCCATTAAAATCCCGATTATTGCAGCAATGGCAATAAACCCGACTATCTTTTGGATAGTTTCAAAACTGATTGTCTTTTTCATACAATTCTCCTTAAAAAATTGATTACGATTTACCTCTCGCAAAGGCGCCAAGTTGCCAAGAACACAAAGGAAAGTCTAAGGAATGGTAATTCTTAATCCCTTCTTCCCTCCGTGAACGCGAACCAAAGGTTCGACGCTCCTCTGTGCCTCTGCGTGAGTCTTCTGCAATAATTCCTCACTGCTCACTCTTCACTGTTCCTTTGCGCCTTGGTGTGAACCTCTTCTTCGAATAATTCCTCACTCCTCATTCCATCAAATCTCGGGCGCCAAACGGTGCCAGGCGCCTTGCGTTAACCTGTGGCGTGTGAACGCTCTCCGGTGGTTTTTGTACACGCTCCGGATTTTTTATCGCTTGGTGTGCACGGTTTCCATGCCTTCGTCGGTGGTGGTCAGTCTGTTCCCCGAAAGCGTATACGGAATTTCCCTAGTATACTCCTCCGACTCCGGAGTCAAACGATAATTCAGGTACAGGATTCCGTTTTTTGCCGTGTAGGTACCTGATATACCTTCCCACACAAGACCACTACCCGAATCCAATCCAGTGCGATACGTATTCCCTGAAAACTCGAAACCTCTTGCATCGCTAAATTTGCTCGGTAGGCTCACATATATGCCGGCCGGTATTACGCCGGCAGGCGCGGCTGCGGCGGTAACGGTAACTTCGCATGCCGCGGTTTTGCCGCCGTCAGTAGTGATTACGGTGATGGTGGCTTTTCCCGCTTTTACGGCGGTTATCTTGCCGGCTGCGTCCACTGTGGCGACCCCGGTGTTGCTTGAGCTCCATGTTACCGCCTTGTTCTCCGCGTCAGCTGGCGCCGCCGTTGCGGTGATCGTCTCTGTTGCCTTTTCATTCAGCGACAGCGTTGCCTTGCTGATTGTAACGCCTGTAACCGAAACCGGCGCAGGCGCCGCCGCCTCAGATGCCGCCACCGTTTGCTGCGCCGCGCTGCTTGCCGACGGCTGCTGTCTGCCGGCGTCCTTTTTGCACGCCATTGTGAATACCATTGCCGCTACGATGAGGGCAATGCCGATTAACCTGAAAATATTTGACTTTTTCATGGTTTCTCTCCTTGAAAATTGTTTTGGCGAGAGAAAAGGGAAATATCCCTCTTTCTTCACTTTTGGGGAAATCTATCACCTTTTTCCCGCCCAAATTCACTTTCTGCACGAAACATCAAAAAAACGACATGAAACATGGTTCAGTGAGCAATTAGCAATGAACAGGGAGCAGTTAGAGGGGTGAAAAGGCAAAGACGGGGAGCGGGGAGCAGCGCTTGCGAACACCAACACTGCTCACTCTTCACTATTCACTGCTCACTGAATCACTCGCCACTCTTCACTATCGCCCGCCGCTCACGCTTCGTACCAAGGGTACGCGCGTTCGCGCATTACTCATCTCATTGACTTTCACTGGGGCTC
>JAIRRJ010000073.1 GCA_031256035.1 Treponema sp.
ATTTTGTTTATGCGCACCCTGAAAGTCAGGGGGTGCTTTTTGGGGTCCGGGTTTTCATCGATGTTGGCGAAAGTCCCGCCCACGTTGGGGTATATCGAGAACGGGCCAAAATTGATTGTAAACCCGTCAGCGAGCTGGTAGGCGGTTTCCTTGAAGAACCGGTTGATATGTTCTACATAGCTGGAATAATCGCCCGGGAAGCCGCCCCTTTCGCGGTCAGCGGCGCAGACTTCATCGACAGTGAGTGTCGCCTCGCTGTCTGTTCTTGCGTGGTAGGTGTTTTCGTAACCCGGTAGGTAGTTCGGGTACATCCGAATTCTTATCCTGTGCATCACTTGTTTGATGCCGTACATTAGTTCCATTGTTTACTCCATGAAAATCGTTGTAAGTTAACGGGCAAAGAACGCCGCCAACGGCGGCGATAACTCCATATTACATCGCGTGAGCGATGGAATTAATCGAACGCCGCCAAGGGCGGCGATAACTCTATTAAATGCTGCCCGCTGTGGTGTAAACCGTTGCATTGTTTTATGGCCACGGCTTTTGGTAAAATATTTTGATGTCCTGTACTACCTCCTTGCTTAATCAGTTAGCAGTGAGCAGTGAGCAGTTATCAGTGAGTAGTTATCAGTTAGCATGTAGCAGTGAGCAGTGTTGGTGTCCGAAAGTTTTGTCTCACACACACTGCTCACTTTCTCACTGTTCTTTGCTCACTGTTCCTTGTTCACTACTTCGAATACCATATCACTCCCAACGTCTCCCCCCTTTTAATAGGGTTACTTCCAACAGCGACAACTGTGTTATTTCCATAGGCTATGCTAGTTAAATTGTGATTGGAAGATGCGGTGCTGTTGGCAGGAGACCAGTTTATGCCGTCATTTGAATATGCCGCCATATCTTTGGAACCAGCGAAAAATCTGCCGCCGCCATAGGCGATGGCACTGACAGCCGATGTGCCGAAGGGTGGGTTAGTTACGGTTGTCCAGCTCATGCCGTCAGATGAATATGCCATCTTGCCGATATTATTACTATCAGTGTTGGCTGCGACAAACTTGCCGCCGTCATGGGCGATTCTGAAAGAAGCATATCCTAAATGCCTTGGAAAGGTTTCCCAGTTTGCGCCGTTAGTTGAATGAGCTACTGTGGTAGAATAACCGAAGGCGATAAACTTGCCGCCGTCATAAATAATGTCATTGATATGCGTTGCGCCGAAGGGGTTAGGCGCGGTTTCCCATGTTATGCCGTTGGTTGAATACGCCATAATATGGTTATAACCAGTACCATTGCAGAATGCGACAAATCTGCCGCCGCCATACGCGATATGAGCGATTTGTCCGCCGCCTAATGGACTGGTTATGGCTTTCCAGGTTATTCCGTCATCTGAATATGCCATCTTTACGCTGCTATTGAATGTTCCTCCCCCGGCGACAAACTTATCTCCGCCATAAGCGATGGCAAAGATAGTCGTGTCGAATGGGCTGTTTTGTACTTCTACCCAGTTTTCTCCGTCAGATGAATATGCCATCCTGCCGCCACTCCCTCCGGCGACAAACTTATCGCCGCCATACGCGACAGCCTCGAAAGTCCAATTAGTAGACGGCGTGGCGAATATGTCTTCAACATCATCTACGGCTGTCCAGTTTTTGCCATAGGTGATTGTTGTTATGCCGCAGCCGGGGCGTGTGCAATCATCAACAACAATCAAATGTTCAAGTGCGGGGATGTCTGCGCCGGTTTCGTTTCCTTCACAGTCATCGCGCTTGCAATAGCGATTACCTTTTCCTGTTGTTGTGCATTTAGGATCGGTTGTTGTCTCCCAGCCGCTCCAAATATGCCCAAGCTCATAAACGACATAGTGATCCTCGTTGTGTTTGTCTTTGTTGCAAGATTGATGTAATGCCCCATTTTCCGTGCAGTTAGCCGTTATCTCAAATACGCAGTTTTTGCAGAAGTCTATGCCCGTCATTGGTATGGTTTTCTGTGCTGTCTGCCCTGCTTTTACTTCTACGGTTTCTTTGCCTGCTGCGTAAGGTATTTCCTGCTTGTTCGGGGTTAACGGCGTTTCTTTGCCTTTCAGGATTGCTGTTACCGTTACGGTATAAGTACCCGCCGGAATGCCGCTTTGCCTGACTGTTCCGCTGTTTGGTGGAAATGTATCGCTGAAATTGTAATTATTGTTATTGCCTGTTATTGTGATTTTGTGGCTGATGTAATTGCGTATATCGTTCTTAGGATCATCATTAGGCCACTGCATTTTTCCGGTTACGTTCCGCCCGTTTCCGCCGCCCAGGTTGATGGCTATTGCGCCTTCGCCCTGCCAGTCAGTGAAACATCCTGTCAGAACAGCCAAAACTGTCAAAAGCAAAACAATCTTTTTCATACAATTCCTCCTTGCGGTTATTCGAGAAAATACTATTTTTTTCAGAAAAAAAGCTTTGTTAAGTAGTTTGTATAGTTGACACGATTGTATTCGTACTTACAGTATAATTGGGGATTTACGGCAATCGGCAATCGGCAATCGGCAATCGGCAATCAATGGGGAAATTTGCTTTTTGGTCAAAGGCTTGCATAGTTAGGGTATTTTATCACGGGGTGAGCGGGATTGGCAATAGCGAGGGCGGGGATTTCTCAAAATATCTCACACGAAGGCACGAAAGTTTGTAGGAACCTCTTTTTCGAGTGATTTTTTGCGGGGAGAGAGGGTCAATAGCGAAACTTGATCTACAGTTGATAAGTATATCTCTTAGGGGCGAGGCAGAGGGGGCTGGGAAATGATTCTTGAATTCCCCGCCGGAGGAGACAGTTCGCTGGCTCCGTAGGCGGACTCTTCAAGCTATTTCCCACGCCCCCTGCTGTCTAGCCCATGAAAGATATAATTGCTAATTGTTCACCGCTCCCTATTCTTTACTCTTCTTTTTATTTTTCTTGTCTTCGCGTTTTTCTTTTAATGTTTTCTTGGGCGCCTTTTTTGTGTCTTTTTTGTGCATTATGTGTTCAGCCATATTATCCTCCCTTTGGACTTTACATTATATACAAAATAGTACAATAATGTGATTATGTCTATAATTTTATTGACAGAAATGGGGGAAAAATGACCGTAGCGGAAGCAGTCACATTACTGGAAGGGCAATTCTTTTTCGGAGAAGACAAGGCGGATATGGAAGTGGCTTCCGCCTGCGGAGCTGACCTTATGAGCGATGTAATGGCTTTTGTGAAGGATAAGGTGCTGCTTCTGACCGGACTCGTCAATCCCCAGGTCATACGAACCGCGGAACTTTTGGACATTCACGCCATAATTTTTGTCCGCGGCAAGTCCCCGGGCAAGGATATGATTGAAATGGCGGAGGAATCCGACATTATCCTTGCGGGAACAAAACTCCCGATGTTTTTATCCTGCGGTAAACTTTACGAAGCGGGTCTGCGTACCGGCGGAACACGGCACATAGAGTAAAAATGTGTCTCCGCTAGAGGCTCAATCTTTCTCTTCAAACATACGCCGCGTCTCTTCCTTCACCTGTTCAATAGCGGCTTCATAATTGCCTTTCAGGGCGTTCATGTGCTGGTTATAAAAAGCGACAAATTCCGGGTCCTGGAACGGATCGAGGCGGACTTCCCTGCCCATACGCCGGGAGAGTTCTTCTTCTTTTTGGCGGATTTTCTGGCTGAATTGCTGGCGGATAGCCTGTTCGTACTGCTTCGCTTCCTGAACGTATTGGGACAGTATTTGGGTCAATTGTTTGTACAATGCCGGGAAACGGCTGCTTTTGACCACAGCCGAAAGGCCATTGCCGACAGTTTCAGCCCGCTTTGGGTCATCTTTCGCCGTGGGCAGGGCAATTTGAGTAATCAACACATCAAAAATACCCTGTTTCAGGCTTTCCAACTGCCCCGCTGGGGTATTTTTCAATTCATCCGCAAGATTAGCTTCCCCGGCGAGAAAGGCATTGGCAAGCTTCTTACCCCGCTGTCTGGCGTCAAACTGCTCAATGCCCGTCTTGTCGCTTTTGACATTTTCAGTCTTTTCCAGGGCTATTTCCAGTGCGCTCTTAATCCGTCCCATTGAATCATTTTCCTCTTTCCTATAAAATAGGCATGAACATCGATTTAATCAAGGTATCAATGAAGGAAGATATGGCGAAGAAAGAAACTGATTTCAAATATATAATGCGCCTGGATTCAGAGCTGAATCATATCCAGGATTTTGATTTGCTGCTCGAAAGAATACTTTTCGAAGCCAGAAAAGTCGTCCATGCGGACGCAGGGTCTATTTATGTAACAGCGCCGTCCGACAACCCCGATGTGGATGGTCCTGAAAAACTCTCCATAAAGTATTCCCAGAATGACACTATCCAGAAGACGCTTGCACCCGGAGAAAAGATGATCTATTCAATTTTCTCTGTGGCGATCAACGAAAAATCAATTTCAGGTTATTGCGGCCTTACAAAAAAATTGATCAATATACCCGATATGTACAATATTCCTGAGGATGCTCCCTACTCTTTTTATTCGTCATTTGACAGGCTTACCGGATATAAAACCACTTCCAGCCTGACAATCCCCCTGCTTTCCACCGAAGAACGGCTCATGGGCGTTATCCAGGTACTTAACGCAACGGATTCAGCGGGTAATGTCGTGCCGTTTTCGGCGGATGACGAAGTCCTGATTACCCATTTCGCAACTAACGCCGCCATAACCCTTCAGCGGGCATACATTACAAGGGCAATGATCCTCAGGATGATAAAAATGTCCGAGCTTCGCGACCCGAAGGAAACGGGAACCCATGTAAACCGGGTCGCAGGTTATGCGGTGGAAATATACGATCGCTGGGCTTTTCACCACAATGTCCCGAAGGAAGAACAGGAAAAATTCAAAGATATACTGAAAATCAGCTCAATGCTTCATGATGTCGGGAAAGTGGCAATTTCAGACGCTATCCTTAAAAAACCGGCTCGTTTTACCCCGGAAGAATTTCAGATTATGCAGAACCATACTGTCTACGGCGCAGGTTTGTTTAATGACACTCACTCGACAGTTGATCTTCTTGCCATGGAGATCGCCATGACCCATCATGAAAACTGGGACGGCACCGGCTATCCCGGCTGGCTCGATCCTGTTTCCGGGCACGCTTTAAGGACTGATGCTGAGGGCAAACCGCTTGGCAGAAAGGGCGAGGAAATACCGTTGGGCGGCAGAATAGTCGCAATTGCGGATGTATTTGACGCTTTATGTTCGAAACGGGTTTACAAAGAGCCCTGGAGCGAAGAACAGGTACTGGAGGAAATGCGCAAACTTTCGGGAACGAAATTTGATCCTGAACTTATAGATATTTTCTTTGAAATACTGCCAAGAATTAAACATACCCAGAGTATGTACCCTGAGACTGCTTAAGGCTTTTGCGCACCCTTTAAGGCAATTCAGTTATTCAGACGAGGCTGTTTTTTCAACAGCGGGAACGGTTATGCTTTTCTTGCCGTTCTTGATGGCAGCCCGGCATGTTTTGCATATCTTGAATTTCTGCTCCCCGGCTTCCTGTTCATAGAGAATCTTTACATTGTTCCTTTTGCAGACAGGGCATTCACCCCTGCCATGCGCAAACAGTTCCCGTATTCCTTTGCCTCTGTGACCTTTAGCCATCTATTTCCCCTTGTCTTCGCTCTTGGTTTTATCTTCTTTCTTTTTTGCTTTCTTTTTGCTGTCTTCAACATCAAGTTTATAGTCTACCAATTCCAGAATAACAACTTCCGCCGCATCACCCCTGCGTTCGCCCAGTTTTAATATGCGGGTATAACCGCCCTTTCTTTCTTTCATTCTGGGAGCGATATTGGTAAAAAGTTTGGCTACAATACCCTCGTCAAAAAGGCGGCTTGAAACAATGCGCCGGTTGTGAACCGTGTCTTCCTTTGCTCGGCTAATCATCTTTTCCGCTGTCCGGCGAATCTCCAAAGCTTTGGCTTTGGTGGTTCTGATCCGTTCCTGCTTAAAAAGCGAGGTAACCATGTTTCTATGCAGCGCTTTCCGGTGCGCCGCCATCCGTTCTAGGGGATTAAATCCTCTCCTGTGTTTCATCTTCAGTTTCCTTTATTTGAGGCTCTACACGAATCGCATTTTTCAAAGCGCTCGGATCAGTTATCCCAAGGCTCAGGTTCCACTCTTTAAGTTTTTCCTTGATTTCCTGCAGGGATTTTTTTCCAAAATTACGCGTCCTGGCAATATCGTCTTCCGTTTTCCTTGCAAGCTCACCAATTGTTTTAATGTTGGCGTTTTTCAAACAATTTGAAGAACGAACCGAAAGCTCTAACTCCTCAACAGGAGTATTGAGAATCGATCTTATCCGTTCATTATCTTCATCAATATCATCTTCAAGGCCAAAGTTGTTTTCATCAAAATTGATAAAAACCGAAAAATGATCCTTTGCTATCTTCGCCGCTTCGGCAAGCGCGTCATCGGGTTTGATCGTTCCGTCGGTCCAAATATCAAGAACAAGTTTGTCGTAATCACTGCGCTGCCCCACCCGCGTTGGTTCAACGGCGAATTTTACTTTCTTAACCGGTGAAAAAAGAGCGTCAAGCGGAATAGTTCCGATAACTTCAACATAACGTTCATTGACTTCGGAAGGAACATAACCCCGGCCAAGATCAATCTGAATTTCAAATTCAATCTTTGCATTATCCATAAGCGTCATTATGTGCTGACCGGTTGAAAGCACTTCCACCTGTCCAACACGGGCGAAATCATCGCTTTTTATCTCGCTCCTGCCCGACCATTCATAGAGCAATATATCCTGTTCAACATCCTCCGGTAACCTCAGACGAATTTGCTTAAGGTTATTGATTACCTCCAAAGTGTCTTCGACGATGTTAGGAATTGTTTCAAATTCACTGGATACATTATGTGCCACTCCGCCTGAGTCATAAGAGACTATCTTCACAGCGGTAATGGCATATCCCTGAATCGAAGAAAGGAGAACTCTGCGCAATGTATTGCCGGCCGTTGTGCCGAATCCAGGTTCAAACGGCGCCGCGATAAATTTGCCGTAATTTGATCTTAGTTCTCCGTGTTCAAAAGTAATACTTTTGGGACGCTTGAAGCCTTTCAAAAGGTTCTTACGGGACATGACAACTCCTATTTGGAATACAATTCTACAATCATTTGTTCCTTAATATCGCCAAGATCGGTAATATCACCACGCTTGGGCGCTGCAAGGAACTTCCCTTTCATTGTGTCAGGATCAAGCGATAGCCAGGACATCACTCCCGACTTGCTGAATTCCTTAAGCGAATCCTTTATTATCGCCATACTTTTACTTCCATCGACAATACTGATTTCACTTTCCGCCTTTACCAGATAAGAAGGAATTGATACTTTTTCGCCGTTAACCAATATATGACCATGCAGCACAAGCTGACGCGCCTGGCTTCTGGATGATGCAAAACGCATGCGGTAAACTACATTATCAAGCCGTCTTTCCAAAAGGACAAAAAGATTTTCGCCTGTAATGCCGGGCATACGCAAAGCGCGCTCAAAGAAAAGACTGAACTGCTTTTCCTGCATACCGTAGATTCTTTTTAGTTTCTGCTTTTCCCGAAGCTGTAAACCGTAGTCTGAACGCTTGCCGGCACGGCCCTTAGGATCCTTTCCCGGAGCAGCACGCTTTTTGTTTATGGGGCATTTATCGCTTTTACAGCGGTTGCCTTTCAACATAAGCTTTTTCTGTTCTACACGGCACATCCTGCAAACAGGGCCGGTGTATCTTGCCATATTTCTTCTCCCTTAACTAGGTCGTTATATACGCACGTCGCATTATATGCGACGAGTTTTCCTCGGCCTACAGCCGTTATGTGGAATGGGTGTAACATCATTTATTGATTTAACCTTGATGCCCATTACGCCAAGCTGCCGGATTGCCGATTCCCTTCCGATACCCGGGCCTTTTACATACACATGCGCTTCCCTTATGCCAGCCTGTAATGCTTTTTGGACGGCGGTTTCGGTTACGGACTGCGCCGCAAAGGGGGTTGATTTTTTCGCTCCCCTGAACTGCATCATACCGGAACTTGCCCATGAAACGGCATTTCCCATCAGATCGGTAATCGTAACAATAGTGTTATTGAAGGTTGCCTGAATGTAGACATTGCCTTCATAAACTGACTTTTTTTCTTTCTTTTTCTTTGCAGTAGCTGCCACTCACTCCTCCAACTATTTCTTTTTGCCAGCAACGGTTTTCTTTTTACCCTTGCGTGTGCGGGCATTTGTTCTTGTACGCTGACCGCGCAATGGCAGCCCCTTGCGGTGCCGCAATCCACGATAACAGCCAATATCCATTAAACGTTTAATATTCAATGCGACTTCAGTGCGCAGACGGCCTTCGACTTTATAGTCACCTTCAATAATTTGCCGCAGTTCGTTGAGTTCCTCCTGAGACAGATCGTTGATCATCCGCATGGTATCAATTTTTGCCTTTTGGCAAATCTTGTCCGCGCTTGACCTGCCAATGCCAAAAATATAGGTCAATGCGATATTCACATGTTTATTCGGGAGGTCAACCCCCACAAGACGCGCCATTCTTATAACACTCCTACCCTTGCTTTTGTTTGTGTTTGGGATTCTGACAAATAATACGAATAATCCCATTCCGCTTGATAATTTTGCATTTATCGCAGATGGGCTTCACGCTCGTTCTGACTTTCATCCTTTAACCTCTATCTAGTGCAGCCAACTGGCGCACAGTAAAATCGAATATGAAACGAAGTTTCATACATATTCTCCTAAATTGCGAACTTTTACAAGTTCCGCCCCCGCAGCCTTCCCCGTTTGGTCAAACCCTCGTGATGGTGCATTTTCAACAATCCCTCGATCTGACTCATTGTGTCCAGATCAACGCCGACTAAAATTAGGAGGCTCGTGCCGCCCATCAAATATGAAATTGATGATGGAAACTTGAAAGCCCACTGAATAAAAGTCGGTATAACCGCAATCATGGCCAGATAAAGCGAACCAGGGAGTACGATACGGTTCAGGATTCTTGAAAGGTATTCTTCGATTCGCTCCGTCCTTATTCCGGGAATGGAACCGCCGTTTTCCCGTATTTGCTTTGCTATTTCTATCGGATTTAGCGTTACCTGTGTATAGAAATAAGCAAAAAAGATAATAAGCAACACATACAATATATTATAAAGCGAACCCCGCGGACTTAAAACCCGTGCAGCGGCAGCAAGCCATGTTACATTGCCGCCTACGGTCTGTGCAATCTGCAGCGGAAAAGTAAGAATCGATGAAGCGAAGATAACCGGAATAACTCCCGAAGGGTTAATTTTGAAAGGAATGTAAGTGTTCTGCGCGCCGTACATTTTTCTTCCCACTACCCGTTTTGCGTAATTCACCGGAATTTTTCTTTGCCCCTGTTGTTCAAAAACAACCAATGAGATTACCACTACAAACATAAGGAAAACTATGATTACAAAGACAGGGTTTATGTCCCCCCTCCTCATCATGGAAAACAATTCATAAACCGCATGGGGCAGCCGCGCAACAATACCCGCAAAGATCAACAGGGATATGCCGTTACCTATTCCCCTCTTTGTGATCTGCTCACCGATCCACATCAGGAACATGGTCCCGGTAGTAACTGTAAGCATGGCTATCAGCGTAAACGGCAGAAGACCGATATTGAGAAGATTATCTACACTGCGGGAAATAACCTGAGCGTATTGGGTAACAGCATAAGACTGGATAAGGCAGACCACGACTGTCCCGTAACGCTGCCATTTTTGAATTCTTTTTCTGCCGCCATCTTCCTGAGATATTTTTTTCAGGCTGGG
The DNA here is from genome assembly GCA_031256035.1 of Treponema sp. GTDB lineage: Bacteria > Spirochaetota > Spirochaetia > Treponematales > Breznakiellaceae > WQXQ01. The sequence goes on from JAIRRJ010000073.1 coordinate 9,819, forward strand.
AAATACGATAAGAAGAAGCTGCATAATAATCGACATGGAAATATAAGGCATGATCCCAAGCATAAATACCGAGAAATTCGAGAAAGCGCCTCCGGCAAAAAAGTCCAGATAGTCAACTATCGGGTTTCCCGAATTTACCTGATCGTAGAAATAGCGGGACAATTCGCGTACATTGATCCCCGGTATGGGAAACACTGCGCCGATTCTGAAAACAACAAGCATACCGGCGGTGAAAAGTATCCGCTCCCGAAGTTCCTTTACTCTGAAAATACCGATTAAGGGATTAGCCATTTATAACCTCAGCCTCGTGCGGCGCGAACCAAAGGTTCGAAGCCGCGCACATTAAACCGAACAGGAAACTATGTTTCATGATTTCTTCCCATCCGTTTTCACGCTTTTCTTTTTTGGCCGCGCTTTTTCCGCCGGAGGATTTAACGTTATGTTACCGCCGGCTTTTTCGATTTTTTCCTTTGCCGAAGCCGAAACCGCGGCAACCTTAAAACTTAAAGATTTGGAAAAATCTCCCATTGCCAAAATCTTAACCGGTTCAACGCCTTTAACGAGACCCTTTTTATGGAGGGAAGCGAGGTCAACTGTTTCGCCGGACTCATAGCGTTTTCCAATCTCTCCAAGATTGACAATCTGCCACTCCTTTTTAAAAGGATAGTTGGAAAATCCACGATGCGCGAGCCGCCGGTACAACGGCATCTGACCGCCCTCAAAACCTACATATGTTTTGCCGCCTGAACGGGCTTTCTGTCCCTTGTTGCCTTTGCCGGCTGTGGTTCCCCTGCCGGAACCTTGCCCCCGGCCGATGATCCGTTTGCGTTTGTTCGCTCCTGCCGGAGCATGCAAATTAAAATCGTGCGCCATTATTTCACATCCTCAACTGTTACTAAATGCTTCACCGCATTTACCATTCCCATTATCGCGGGAGTCGCTTCCTGCTCGGTACTGGAACCAATTTTTCGCAAACCCAGAGAACGGACTGTAGCGCGTTGTTTTGGAAGAGCGCTGATGGTACTCCGTTTCAAACGTATTTTGATTTTAGCCATACTAGCCCCACATTTCGCTCAGGGACTTGCCCCGGTTTCTTGATATGGTTCTCGCGTCCATCATTTTACTGATGCAATTAAAGGTCGCCTTCACCACATTATACTGACTTGACGCTCCGATGGACTTGGAAAGAACATCGGTAACTCCGCCGGCTTCCATTATTGCCCGCACCGGCCCTCCGGCAATAATGCCGGTTCCCGAACACGCGGGCTTTAGCAAAACACGGGAGGCTTTGAAAAACCCCGTCACATCATGGGGAATAGTGCCGTTCTTAACCGGTAATTTTACCATATTACGTTTTGCCTTATCAATGCTTTTGCGGATAGCTTCGGAGACATCATTGGCCTTGCCAAAACCAAAGCCGACTTTTCCTTTCCGGTCGCCGATAACAGTAAGGGCAGAAAAAGAAAAACGGCGTCCGCCTTTTACGACTTTTGCGGTGCGATTAAGTTTCACAAGCTTTTCAACAAATTCTTTTTCCGATGAGTCCCGGTCGCGTCCGCGATCACGATCTCTGCCGCGGCGGCCTTCTCTGCGCTCCCTGCCTTCAGTACGAGCATCACCGGCTGTTGTCTCAACATCAACTACTGCTTCAACTTTTTTTTCTTCAGTATTTTCCATTGCCACTGCCCCCTAGAACTCTACCCCGGCCTTCCGGGTTCCGTCGGCTAAAGCCTTAATAATTCCATGATACAAATATCCGTTCCTGTCAAAAACTACAGTCTTGATATTTTTTTCCAATAAACGTTTGCCCATTACTTCACCAAGCTTTTCCGCTCCGCCGACAGTAGCCTTTATTTCCCGCAATTCCTTTTCCAGGGTTGATGCGGAAGCAAGTGTATGCCCCTTTACGTCGTCAATTATCTGCACAGATATGCGGCGGTTGCTTCTGGTAACAGTCATACGTGGACGTTCAGCCGTCCCGGTGATTCTTTTGCGGATGTGCACCTTTCGTTTAAGGCGTTTCCTGTCTTTTTCCAACATTTTTCGTAACATATAAATACCCTATTTAACTCCGGATTTACCGACTTTCCGCCTGAGCTTTTCATTCTCATAACGGATACCCTTGCCTTTGTATGGTTCGGGGCGTCTGAGCTTTCGAAGCTGGGCGGCAAATTCACCCACTCGCTGCTTGTCAATTCCGTTTATCGTTACCTTTCCTGCCTGATCGGCGGTAACGGTAATGCCTTCCGGAATGCCGACATAAATATCATTTGAATAACCAAGGCTCATAGAGAGGATTTTCCCCTGCACTTCGGCGCGGTAACCGACCCCGGTAATAACAATTGTCTTGCTGAAACCGGCGGAAACCCCCGTTACCATATTGTTGAGAAGATTGCGGTACAATCCGTGAAAAGCCTTAACCTGCTTTTCTTCGCTTGACCGGCTGACAATTACCTCAGCGCCTTTGTTTTCAAAGGCGATTACATTGTGATACTTCTGCTTAAGCTTTCCTTTCGGACCTTCAACGGTCATTTCGTCATTGGCGAAAGTAACCTTGACTCCGCTGGGAATCTTAACCGGTATTTTTCCAATTCTCGACATATATTACCTTCTTACCACACGGTGCATATAATTTCGCCGCCGACTTTTTTCTCAGCGGCTTTCCTGCCGGTTGTTACCCCCTGCGACGTAGAAACGATCAGGGTTCCGAAGCCGTTGTATACTCTCGGCATATTTTTATATCCCAAGTACACACGGCGGCCTGGTTTTGACACCTTTTCAATGCCGTGAATAATTGGGGCGGTTTCATCGTCATATTTAAGAAAAACCCGTATGACGTTTCCGCTTTCCTGGTTTGTCTTTTTAAAATTTTTGATATAGCCTTCAGTCTTTAATATCTTGACGATCTCAAGTTTAAGTCTGGAGGTTGGAATATCTACTTTTTCATGCTTTGCCATTCCGGCATTTCGAATCTTTGTCAGCATGTCCGCAACGGGATCTGATACGCTCATTCTGCCCTCCTACCAGCTGGATTTAGTTACGCCGGGAATAAGACCTTCGCTTGCAAGTTTCCGGAAACAAAGACGGCACATCTCGTATTTCCGTAAAAAGCCTCTGGGCCTTCCGCAGATCCGGCAGCGGTTTACTTTCCGCGTTTTATATTTTGGCGTCCGCATTGCCTTAATTATCATCGCTTTTCGTGCCATTTTACCCCCTATTTCCTGAAAGGCATTCCGAATTTGGCAAGGAATGCTTTTGCTTCTGCATCTGTTTTCGCCGTTGTAACAATAACGACATTCAAACCGGCAACTTTCTCAATCTTATCAAAATCAATTTCCGGGAAAATAATCTGTTCCTGAATCCCCAGCGAATAATTCCCGTGTCCGTCAAACGCGTTCTGGCTTATGCCGTGAAAGTCTTTGACACGGGGAAGAGCCACATTCACAAGCCTATCAAAAAATTCGTACATGACCGTTCCGCGCAGCGTTACTTTAGCGCCGATTTCCTGACCCTCCCTTATCTTGAAATTCGCAATACTTTTTTTAGCTTTAGTCTTTACCGCTTTCTGCCCTGTAATTTGTGTCAATGTATCTACTGCCGCATCCAGAAGCTTCTTGTTCTGCAGGGCTTCTCCCACCCCCATACTCACTACAATTTTTTCCAGCTTGGGAATTTGCATGGGGGTTTTGTAGCTGAACTCTTTTATAAGTTCAGGGGCGATTTGCTCCTTGTAAATCTTTTTAAGCCGGGGTGTATATTTTTCCATTACAAAGCCTCCCCGCATTTTCTGCAAACTCTGATTTTGGTTTCTCCTTCAATTCTGTGACCAATACGGGTAGGCCCGCATTTTTTACAGACAATCATCAGGTTGGAAGAGTGGAGCGCAGCTTCTATTTCAACAATGCCGCCCCGATCCTGCTGCTTCCTGCGTTTCTTCGCTTTTTTGACGATGTTTACGCCTTCAACAAGAACGCGGTCTTTTTCGCGCAGGATCTTCAATATCCTTCCCCGTTTGCCCTTGTCTTTTCCGGCGATAACCTCGACAGTGTCTTCTTTCTTCAGTTTAAATTTATGTACTGCTGCCATAGACTTCTCCTACAATACTTCCGGGGCAAGGGAAACGATCTTCATAAACGCGCTGTTTTCGCGTAATTCACGGGCTACAGGCCCGAAGATGCGCTTTCCCTTGGGATTTAACGCCGCGTCAATAATGACACATGCGTTATCGTCAAACCTGATATAGGTTCCGTCCGGCCGGCGGTATTCCTTGTGGGTACGCACTACAACTGCCTTTTCCACACTTCCTTTTTTAATGGTCGATGTGGGCAGGGCTTCTTTTACCGCCACTACAACAATATCACCAATCCCCGCATACCTTCGGCGGGTGCCGCCCAGAACTTTGATGCACTGAACCATCTTGGCGCCTGAATTATCCGCAACATTCAGGAAGGTTTCCACTTGAATCATTCTCTATACTCTCCACTTACCTGGCGCGCTCAATGATTTCGACAAGCTTCCAGCATTTCTCTTTGCTGATTGGCCGGCATTCGATCACACGGACACGATCGCCTGGCTTTGCTTCGTTTTTTTCGTCATGGGCTTTTACCTTCTTGGTTCGCTTGACGTATTTTTTATAAAGAGGATGCAGGGTCAGCGTTTCAATTGAAACAACAATGGTTTTTTCCATTTTGTCGCTCTTAACCAATCCTACAAATTCTTTTTTACCGCTTTTGGTTTTAACCGCTTGTTCCGACATTATTTAGCCTCCGCAACAGCGCTTTTCGCGCTTTTTTGCCCAGCCGCTTCCTTTAGAAGAGAAAGTTCCTGAGCATGGATCAAGGTGTTAAGCCGGGCAATTTGCCGGCGCAATGTACGTTTTTGCAGAGGGTTATCAATATGACCAATAACCATTTTAAAACGGAATTCCATGTACTTCTTTTTTAGTTCATCCCGTTTGGACTTAAGTTCGGGAAATGTCAGGTTTTTATATGAATTTTTCACACTAACCCCTATGCCCCAAGTTCCATATCGGAACGGGCGACAAATTTTGTCTTAATCGGAAGTTTTGAACCGGCAAGGAGCATCGCCTCTTCCGCAAGGGCGCGGTTTATTCCTCCGCCCAGTTCAAACATTACAGTTCCCGGTTTTACCACTGCGACCCAGTATTCGGGAGCGCCTTTTCCCTTACCCATACGGGTTTCCGCCGGTTTTTTGGAAAAGGGTTTGTCGGGGAAAATCCGTATCCACATTTTTCCGCCGCGTTTTACATGACGGTTTATGGCGATACGCGCCGCTTCTATCTGCCTGTTTGTGATCCACATTCTGTCCAATGCAACCAGAGCGTATTCGCCAAACGACACTTTATTGCAGCGGGTGGCATTGCCCGGCATATTGCCTCTCTGTACCTTGCGGCGCTTTACACGTTTTGGACTTAACATACTAACCTCTTGCCGGCGCGCGTTCCCGCCGTTTACGAACCAAGGCGCCTGCGTCTTCTTTTTGTTCCTTTCCGTACTTCATGCCGTTGTACACCCAAACTTTAACCCCAATGGAACCAAAGGGAGTATGAGCTTCGGCGAAACCATATTCTATATCCGCCCGCAGTGTATGCAGGGGAATGCGTCCTTCTTTTGCTTCTTCTGTTCTGGACATTTCCGCTCCGCCAAGCCTTCCTGAAAGCCGTACTTTCACTCCCTGAGCGTTGCCTTTCTTAATTGCATTTGAAATCGCCTGCTTCATTGTCCGTCTGAAAGAAGAGCGTGCCAAAAGCTGGCGGGCTATATTTTGTGCAATGATCTGAGCATTATTGTCAGCATTACGGACTTCTTTAATTTTAATTTGAATTTTTTTGGTAACGGTCTTCTGCAGGTCGCTGCCGATCTTCTCAATGTTTGCGCCCTTGACACCAATGATTACGCCCGGCCGCGCCGTGTGGATAGTAATCGTGATCCGCTGCGGATGACGGATAATTTCAAGTTCCGCTATATCCGCACCCTTGGTTTCGGGCATATCCATGATGAGCTTGCGCAATTTTAAGTCTTCGTGGAGGGTATCAACATATTCCTTCGGATCAACATACCAGCGTGATCCCCAGGTTTTGTTGATGCCAATTCTAAGCCCGGTCGGGTTTACTTTTTGTCCCATTATTTTTCCGCCTTTTTGGAAGGTGAATTCACCGTTTCATCAACCACCACGGTGATGTGGCACATTCGTTTTAACTGCATATCGGCGCGTCCCCTGCCCCGAAACCAAACTCTTTTGAGGCGGGGGCCTTCATCAATATAAATTTCCCGCACATAAAGCATATCCTCATCAAGTTTCTTGTTGCCTGAAAGCGCGTTTGAAGCGGCGGATTTTACCGTTTTGCTGATAAGCCGCGCTCCCTTGTTGGGCATATTCTCCAATATGGAAACAGCCTCGGTATAAGGCTTGCGCCGTACAACATCCGCGACTGGCCTGATTTTAAAAGGCGAACCCATCAGATATCTGCTGACTGCTCTGTAACCGGTTTTCTCTACTTTCATATTCCTGCCTACTTCGCTGCCGCTTTCTTGTCAGAGCCTGAATGCCCGCGGAAAATCCGCGTGGGAGCAAACTCGCCAAGTTTATGACCGACAAGGTTTTCCGTGATATACACGGGGACCCAGGTTTTACCGTTATATACGGAGATGGTTCCGCCTACCATTTCGGGAATGATGGTGGAACAGCGGGAATAGGTTTTTATCATTTTCCTTTCCCCTGACTTGCTAAGCTCCAGTACCTTTTTATAAAGGCTCTTGTCAATAAAAGGGCCTTTCTTTACCGATCTTGACATCTATTCCTACCCCTTCTTACTTCTTTTTGCCTCGGCTGACAATAAACCGGGAAGAAGGTTTATGCTTCTTCCTGGTCTTGTACCCCTTAGTGGGCTGACCCCAAGGGGTAACAGGATGAATACCCTTGCTCCTTCCTTCGCCGCCGCCGTGGGGATGATCCACCGGGTTCATAGACATACCGCGGACTGTCGGGCGAACGCCCAGCCAGCGCTTGCGGCCTGCCTTACCCAGCGTTGTGTTCATGTGATCTTCGTTACCTACTGTCCCGATTGTCGCATAACATTTTTTGAAAACCATGCGCATTTCACCGGAGGGCAGCTTAAGGGTAACATAGTCCCCTTCCTTAGCGGCAATAAGAGCGCCTGCTCCTGCAGAACGCGCCATCTGTCCGCCCTTGCCCAAGGTGAGTTCGATATTGTAAACAGAAAAACCAAGAGGTATTTTTTCCAGAGGCAGGGCATTACCTGCTTCAATCGGAGCGTCAGGACCGCTCATAATTGCGGCGCCGACCGCCAAACCTTTGGGGGCGATGATGTAACGCTTTTCGCCGTCTTTGTAATTAATGAGCGCGATATTGGCGCTGCGGTTGGGATCGTATTCAATCGCGGCGACTTTGCCGGGAATATTTTTTTTGTCACGCTTAAAATCAATTTCACGATAGCGGCGTTTATGCCCGCCGCCTTTATGACGCACGCTGATCCTTCCGTTTGAATCACGGCCTGCTCTCTCGGGACGGCCTGATGTAAGAGATTTCTCCGGTTTTTTACCTTTACTCAGCTCAGAAAAATCAAGGCTTGTGTATTGACGCATTCCCGGTGTAATAGGCTTATATTTTTTTATACCCATAATTATACGCCCTCGAAGATAGCTATCTTCTCATTTTTTGGAAGCCGAACAATGGCTTTCTTCCATGTGGAAGTATAACCCTTACGATAGCGCAGCCGTTTGGGCTTACCGCCCACTACCATTACCGTACAGGAAATAGGATTCACATTGAACAATTTGCGCACTGCTTCCTTAATTTGCGGTTTTGTCGCCGACTGGGCAACCTTAAAAACATACTTTCCTTCTTCGCGCAGAAGATTAGCCTTTTCGGAAAGCACCGGTTCAATTAATATATCTTCGTACTGTATCATTCGCCGGTCTCCTTCACAGCATAGAAATCGCTTAAGTTTTTGGCGGCGGTTTCCAGCATCAACACCTGCCTGCCATAAAACAGATCGTGAGCCTGCAGACGGTTATAAGAAAGGTAACTAAGCCAGGGAATATTTGAAGCTGCCCGTTTGATCATGGGATCATCGTCTTTAAGAATAAGCACCGTCCGTAAACCTGGATCAAAATTATCAAGAAGCTTCGCAAGGTCTTTTGTTTTTCCTGATGCAATTGAAAAGTCTTCGATTATTTTTAATGTATCGCTCTGGGCTTTCAAACTTAAAATGGTTTTAAGCGCCTGACGTTTCGCTTTTTTCGGCATGGAATAGGAATAGTCTCTGGGTTTCGGTCCAAAGATTGTGCCGCCGCCGACAAGTACCGGCGACTTTTTATCGCCTCGCCGCGCGCGACCGGTACCCTTTTGTTTATAGGGCTTGGCATTGGAGCCGTTGACTTCGCCTCGGCCTTTGGTGCAGGCATTACCCTGACGTCTGTTGGCAAGCTCGTTATTAATGGCGTACCAGATCAGGTCTTCATTAACCGGAAGACCAAATACTGCGTCATCCAATTCCATGGTACGCAATTCCTTGCCGTCTTTTGAATACACTTTACAGTTCATGATACCGCCCCTATCTCTTTACCGCAGCCCTGACAAGAACCAAGCCCTTGTTGATGCCCGGAACGGCGCCCCGTACCATAATGAGCTGTTTCTCAGGGTCCATCTTTACCACCCTAAGGCTCAAAACCGTTACATTTTCCCTGCCCATGCGGCCCGGCAGCTTTTTGTTTTTAAAAGTTCTATGAGGATACGTATTCTGTCCGGTTGAGCCGGGGGTGCGATGGAATTTGGAGCCGTGCCGTTTTGGCCCGCCGCTGAAACCGTGCCGCTTTACAACGCCCTGAAAGCCTTTGCCTTTGGAGACCCCTGTTACATCAACATAGCGTATACCTTCCAACACATTTACTCCCAGCGTATCTCCCACGGAAACATCTTTCTCAAAGTCACGCAGTTCCCGGAGACGCTTTTTAGGAGCGATATTTTCCGGAAACTGACCCGCATAAGGCTTTGTTACCGTGTTTTTTTTCTTGTCGTCCATGCCGACAACCACGGCTTTGTAACCGTCTTTTTTTTCTGTCTTTTGGGCGACGACAACATTCGGATCAACCCGCATCACCGTTACCGGTGTCAGATTACCCGCTTCATCAAAAACCTGCGTCATTCCCAACTTTTTGGCAAATACACCTAACATCGTTGTATCCTATGCCGCGCGTTTCAGGGCAATTCAACCCGGAACCGTCTACGGAAAAATTACTGTTTGATCTCCACATCCACACCGGCGGGAAGCTCAAGTTTCATAAGCGAATCCATCACCTCCGCAGAGGGATTGATTATATCGATCAAGCGTTTGTGAGTACGCATCTCAAACTGCTCACGTGCCTTCTTGTTCACATGAGGCGAACGCAGCACCGTAACCTTGTTAATTCTGGTCGGCAGCGGAATGGGACCTGTAACCTTCGCTCCGGCTTTTTGCACTGCCACAGCGATTGATTTCGCGCTCTGATCAATTAACTCAACATCGAAACCGCGTAAACGTACGCGAATTCCATCCTTAGCCATCATTCCTCCAACCAAACCCGGCACCCAAAAAATTCAGGTGCCGGATAAACTCACTTACTCAATAATCTCGGTAACCTGACCGGAAGCGACTGTTTTGCCGCCCTCGCGGATAGCAAACTTCAGCCCTTTTTCCATGGCAATCGGGTGGATCAGCTCGCCGATGATTTCGCTGTTATCGCCGGGCATAACCATTTCCTTGCCTTCGGGAAGCTTTACAGTTCCGGTAATGTCTGTGGTGCGGAAATAGAACTGAGGCCGGTAACCGGTGAAGAACGGACTGTGCCGTCCGCCTTCTTCTTTTGAAAGACAATAAATCTGCCCTTTGAATTTGCTGTAAGGTTTAATTGAACCGGGCTTTGCAAGAACCTGGCCGCGCATAACTTCTTTCTTGTCAACACCGCGGAGAAGCACACCTACGTTTTCACCCGCCTGAACGTCATCCAGCTCCTTGTTGAACATTTCAAGGCCGGTCGCAGTAGTCTTATGGGTGGGCTTAATACCGACAATTTCAATTTCATCCATTTTTTTGATGATGCCGCGTTCTACTTTACCGGTAACGACCGTACCGCGCCCTGAGATGGTAAACACGTCTTCAATTGGCATCAGGAACGGCTTGTCGGAATCGCGGACAGGATCGGGAAAGTACGTGTCCATTGCGGCAAGCAATTCATCAACGCATTTTGTTGCTTCGGCATTATCCGGCTCGGACATTGCTTTGAAAGCGGAACCCTTGATTATGGGGGTTTTGTCTCCGGGGAAACCGTTCGCGGTCAGCACGTCCTTGATCTCTTCTTCGACCAGTTCCAAAAGTTCAGGGTCGTCCACAAGGTCAACCTTGTTCATAAACACGATCATGTGAGGAACGCCTACCTGCCGCGCGAGAATGATATGCTCACGGGTCTGGGGCATAACCGAGTCAGGAGCGGAAACAACAAGCACCGCGCCGTCCATCTGCGCCGCGCCGGTGATCATGTTCTTGATATAGTCCGCGTGTCCGGGGCAGTCGATGTGCGCGTAATGGCGCTTGTCCGACTGATATTCAAGATGCCGGGTATTGATGGTAATACCGCGTGCCTTCTCTTCCGGCGCGTTGTCAATTTCATCGTAGTTCATCACTTTGTCGCCGAATTTTTTGGCGCAATGCATGGTAATAGCCGCTGAAAGCGTGGTCTTACCATGATCAACGTGACCAATTGTTCCGACATTCATGTGGATCTTGTTTCTAACAAATTTATCCTTTGCCATTCTTGTGTCCTCCTTCTGGGCACTTAAAATTCTATAAAATACATAAAACTAAATTCGCAGGAATAACATTCCGGCGAAATATCCAGCGTATCTTAATTGATAAGGAAAACGATTAAAAACGGACAAACAGCGGGTTAATGCCTGGCATCTGCCTTTGCATTTCGCTTGTCATCCATGTCTCGTTCCACCTATCTCATCCATAAAATAACGACCAATGCAGATGATCGGTTTGGAAACCAAAGATACCGCGCAGTAATTAAGGAGCATAACTCCGGATTTAATAAACGTTTCTAATCCTCTCTACCTCCGATAACGAACCAATTTGGCTCGCCGCCACGCGGCTAATATCTCCTGACCGCTTGGCGGTCAGATTTATTTCAAATAACCGGGAGTTTTCGAACTCATAGTGTTCGTGAACTCCATTTTATAAATCCGCTACCACCTGTAATGGGCGAAGGCTTTGTTTGCCTCCGCCATCTTATGCGTATCTTCCTTCTTTTTGAAGGCAGTACCGGTATTATTATACGCATCCATGATTTCCGCCGCAAGACGGTCTCCCATGCCTTTTCCGGAACGGGCGCGGGCGGCGTTTATAATCCACCTCATACCCAATGCTTCACGCCTGGATTCCCGAATTTCAACGGGAACCTGATAAGTCGCTCCGCCGACACGCCGAGACTTAACTTCGATTACCGGCTTAACATTATCCAGCGCTTTCAGAAAAACTTCAAGAGGCTCCTTGTCGGCCTTTGCCTGAAGAACACCCATAGCGTCATGAACAATACGAAGGCTCGTTGAACGCTTGCCTTCCCACATCATGCGGTTAACAAATTTGGAAACAACCACACTGTTGTACTTTGGATCCGGCAGAATCCCCCGATCAATGGACTTTTTCTTTCTTCCCATATAAAAACCTACGCCTTGGGCCGTTTCGCGCCGTATTTTGACCGGCTTCGTTTACGATCAGTAACGCCTAATGTGTCCTTGGCGCCCCGGACAATATGATACCGTACGCCGGGGAGGTCTTTGACGCGACCGCCCCTGACCAAAACTACGGAATGTTCCTGTAAATTATGCCCGATTCCCGGGATATACGCGGTAACTTCGGTCCCGTGGGAAAGACGCACACGGGCTACTTTCCTTAAGGCTGAATTCGGCTTTTTAGGCGTTACAGTCATAACGCGGGTGCAAACCCCCCGCTTCTGCGGGCAGGACTTTAATGCCGGGGATTTCGTCTTGGTAGTTACCTGCTGCCGTCCAAAACGAACCAACTGGTTAATAGTAGGCATTCGTCAAAAACTCCTTCTGATTTTACCGAAATGCAAAAACCCCTCAAAAAAAGAGGCCTGAAACCAAAACCTATCAAAAAATAAAAATAAGGTCAAGTGTTTTTGATTTTTTTTTACACTTTTTTTATGGGTGCAAAAGAGCCTCCCGGCAAAGCAATTACTCTAATTTCCTCTCGCAAAGACGCTAATAACACGAATAGAAGATTTTTAACCACGAACCACACGAACTTTTACTCCGAAATCTACTCTTTGTTCGTGTTGGTTGGTGTGGTTTGTGGTAAAAAAATCTTAAGTTTACACCTATGGTGCACGTTCTCACACTACCTATAGCGCCCTCCGTAGCATAACGGCACTAGGCCCCAACGCCAGAACACAAAAAGATTTACAGCCTTCTGTCGGAGTATTGCGAGAAATTCCCGGTCAAGGTTCCGAATATTGTTCTTTCGGGCGCAACAGGTACAGGCAAGACTTTTATAACAAACATCATGAAGCAAAGTTTGCGGGACAAGAAAATTTGGGTGAAAGACACGACTGCATTTAACATGGTTAAAGTTTTCCAGGAATATGTAAACAACTTTGGCCGCGACGACGAGCCGATTTCGGTGTTTTTGGATTGCGATGTTTTAATTATTGATGACCTTGGCTCCGAGCCACTTATCAAAAACGTTACACAGGAACACATTTACAACATTATCAATGAACGCCTTGTCACGGGTCGCGCGTTTATTATAACCACCAATCTTGACCCGGCGGCACTGATTGAACGATACGACCAAAGGATTGCAAGCCGGATTTTGGCAAAAGAAAATTCAATGTTAATCGAATTTAAAAATACAGATTTGCGCTTTTAATGGCCACTCTGACACTCATCAATCTGCGTATGGGCAGCATCGCTGCCACACACAAGGTCATCAATGCAGAAACATGGGGATTTTGGGCTACCGTTGATGTTGATGGTGTAGTGTTTTGTGCCGCCTTCGCCGGTGTATGTAAACGAGGTCGGATAATCATGATAATAGCCGCCAAGGCCGTTTCCACGATCGTACCATGAAGCCCAAACACCCCTATCGAATGCTTCTTCGACGTGAATGATATGACCACTTCCCAAGCCGTAAGTTTCATGTGAAGCACGTCTCATCGCATTTTTTGAAGACATAAAGTTACCCCTGCAGTGCCCTTCGCAGTTAGTCGACAAATAATGTTTTGTGCCGTTGTCGGAATAACCCCAATTGTTGTTGCCGTTTTCCTCACATTTGCAATTTTTGTGTACGCATTTGCCTGCGCAATTCGTGCATCCGGCTTCCGCACAGGTTTTGTCGTATTCTTCTCCGCAGGCAGTAAACGCAAATAAGACAATTAATATTAGCACTTTCATTGTTAGAACATTTTATCGCAAAATGAGCGGGTTTGTCAAGGCAAATATCCCCTGCAAAGATAACTTGCTCTGCAAAAGCTATAAAATGCTCTTGGGCGGGCTGCGTGCACCCCTCAGGTGAACTTACCCTGCAGCTATTTCATAAATGTATGCCCATATAATGTTTCATGGGGTTTTTGAAAGCCGCGAAAGCGGCTTCCTTAGGTAAAAGTGCCTTGCTTGCAAGGTGCTTTTGACCTCCGTCAGGATCCCAGGAACTTTATTCAGGCATACATTTATGGTTGCTAATTGCAGGGCATGTTTACCATTGATACTACCCCGCCAACCCGTTACAATGGCTCATTATGGAAGGAGAGGGCAAACTCAATGTTGAATGTAATCCTTCCGCCTTTAAGCATGGAATTACCGAAGCGGATATACAGTTTGCCTTTGACCATAAACTATTTGATTATCCAATCGCCCGGCAGGAAGGGAAAAATCTGCTTATCGGTATGGACAGGCATCTCAATCCGGTTGAAATATTGTATAATGAAATCGATGACAATACTGTGAACGTATTTCACGCAATGAAATGCCGGAAAGCGTGGCGAAATCTCGCAAAACTGGAGGAAAAGTTATGGCAAGAATGACAGATGAAGAAGCGGATGCTTTGGATGAACTGTGGACGCGTACTACTCCTGAAATAGATACCAGCAAACCTGGATTTTTAACCCGTAAGGGTTTTACGATGGTTTCCCTTGACCCGGTAACAGCAACTTATCTACAGGCAAAAGCCGCAATAAGCCATCACAGTCTATCAGAAATAATAGGTGAATTGGTCAGAAAAGAATTAACGGCTGCCGCTTCGGCATAACAGCCGCCAAACACCTCATGCCTAAAAAAGCTGTTTGGCTGCGCACCCCCTGCCATTGAAACTACCCCACCAACCCGCTACAATAGCATATTATGGAAGGATCCATAACCGAACTTGATATTGTCATCCGCCTGTGCCTTGGGTTTGTTGCGGGTGGCATTATCGGCTTTGAGCGGTCAAGCCGCCGTCAGGTCGCAGGCTTAAGGACGCACATCCTTATCGCTTTGGGGGCGACCTGCCTCATGCTGCTTTCGATATGGCTTCCAGGGCAGTTCAGCCGGACTGCCGATCCGGGAAGGATTGCGGCGCAGGTTGTTTCGGGCATGGGTTTTCTGGGGGCGGGCGCAATCATCCGCCTTGGCAACAGCATAAGGGGGCTTACCACCGCCGCATCCCTGTGGCTGACTGCGGCAATCGGCATGGCAATCGGGGCGGGAATGTTTGTCGCCGCCATTACAGTCGAGGTTTTAAGCCTTATCGCCCTCATGGTACTGCACCGGGTGGAAATAAAAATTTTCCCTGAGGTGCGAAACAAACTTCTTGAATTACACTACAACCACTGCGGCAATCCTGATACCGAAGCCGTCCGGGAAATCCTGAAAAACTTCGACATTGAAGACCAATCCGTAAGCGTGCATCAGGGGCGGGAAAAAGAGAAAAACACAAAGGTACGTTTTCATATAAATATTCCCGATACGGTCGATATTTCCAAACTTGCAAAGGCGCTCAAATCTTCGGGCGGCATTGACCACATTCAGATAAAAGAAAAGTTCTAACGCCATGAACGAAAAAAACTTAAGCGTAAGCGAACTTACTGAACTTATCCGAAACTGCCTTGAAGGGTCTTTTTCCTTTGTCATGGTTGAGGGTGAAATATCAAATTGCAGACCGGCAAGTTCCGGTCACCTGTATTTCAGCCTGAAGGATTCCGGCGCGAAAATTGACGCTGTGATGTTCAGGAACAGGCTGCGAACCTTAAACTTTGAGCCGAAAGACGGAATGTTATTGCGGGTGCGGGGAAGCCTTTCCGTGTACGCTCCGCGCGGGACATATTCGATTGTCGCAGAAGAGATGGAAATTGCCGGAGCGGGCGAAATCCTCGCCATGCTGGAAAAACGGAAACAGAAACTCGCCGCGGAGGGGCTTTTTGATTCGGAGCGGAAAAAGCCGCTACCCCGCTTTCCCGCGGCGGTGGGCGTCGTCAGTTCCCCCACGGGAGCCGCGGTACGCGACATTCTAAATATTCTTGGAAGGCGGGCTGCGGGAATAAAAGTGATCATCCTTCCCGCTCCGGTGCAGGGCGATGAAGCCGCCGAAGCTATCGCGGCGCGGATAAGGCAGGCGAATAACTGGCAGCTTGCGGACGTGCTTATCGTGGGAAGGGGCGGAGGCTCACTGGAAGACCTTTTGCCCTTCTCCGAAGAGTCTGTCGTCCGTGCGGTCGCGGCTTCAAACATCCCAGTGGTCAGCGCGGTGGGGCATGAGATTGACTGGGCGTTGAGCGATTTTGCCGCTGATTTACGCGCGCCAACTCCCTCCGCCGCTGCGGAACTTGTCAGCGAAAGCCGCGCCGCCGCCGTGGGCGCAATTCAGTCGATGGCGGAAAATATCAAAACCGTTATGATGACACGCCTTGAAAGGGCAAAACTTCTGCTCAAACCTTTCAGCATTGCGGATATGGAATACCGTTTCCGCGCCATTTTACAGCCGCGCCTGATCCGCTTTGACGATGCCAAGGACTCCCTTGTCAAAGCAATTTCTGACAGGAGCGCAAGCCTTGGGAACAGGCTTGAAAAAGCGGCGGCAGTTCTTGAAGCGGGAAGCCCGCTCGCTGTCCTTGAGCGGGGTTTCTCGGTTGTACTTGATGAAGCAGGCAGGGTTATACGCAATTCAGCCGATGTGAAAAAGGGTGAGCGGCTTTGTATCCGCCCGCTCAAAGGAAAAATTCACGCGATTGCGGAAAGTATAGAGATTTGAGTTTGTTTCAAATCAGTTGTTTTGAATATAGAAGGAGATAAACATGGCAAAGAAAACAGCGCCTGCCAAGGGCGGCACACCGGCAAAAACCGCCACGCAAAACAAGGCTGCCGGCATGAAAAATTTTGAAGAACGGCTGGAGCGCCTTGAAAAATTAGGCGAACATATCCGCAAGACAGACATCCCGCTTGAAGAGGCTCTCAAGGCTTTTGAGGAGGGCATCAGGCTTGCGCGTACTCTGGAGCTTGACCTTGAAAAAATAGAAAACAGAATCGAAATACTGATGAACTCAGGGGATGCGCCGCTTGAAGAATCCCCCGATCTGGAACTATTTGATGCCGGAAACTAGCGATAGACCGCACATAAAGGTACTGCCGCCTGAGGAAGCGAGGCGCATTGCCGCCGGGGAAGTAATCGACCGCCCCGCCGCGCTGATCCGTGAATTTCTTGACAATGCCATAGACGCGGGCGCCGCCAACATTGAAGTCTCTATAGAAGAAGGCGGCTGTAAAAAGATTGAAACCGCTGATGACGGCGAAGGCATGAGCCGCGAAGATTTGGAACTGTGCGCCCTGACCCACGCTACCAGTAAAATCCGCGGTCTTGACGACCTTGACACCTCACTCACACTCGGTTTCCGGGGAGAGGCGCTGGCGGCTGCTTCGGCTGTCGCGCGGCTTGAAATTGTGTGCAGCACGGACGGCAGGGAAGCATGGCGGCTTGAAACCGGACCGGGAGACAATCATCCTCCGAAAATAGAACAGACGCGGCGGACAAAGGGCGCGACTGTGAGGGCGCTCAATCTTTTTGAAAGCATCCCCGCCCGCAAACGTTTTATGAAAAGGGAAGGAAGCGAAGCCACCCTCTGCCGTCAGGCTTTTATCGATAAGGCGCTTGCGTTTCCCGCAATCAATTTTCGTTTTATTCAGGACGGCAAACTGAAGGATTTTTTCCCTGCCGTTCCTTCAAAAAAAGAACGCTTTGCCGCCGCAATTTCGCATGCGGAAGAAGCTGGTTTCCTCCATGAAATAAATGTCATGGGTGCCGGCTTTTCAGCGGCGGTGGTAATCGGCGGCCCCGAACTTTACCGGAACGACAGACGGCAGCTTTTTGTGTTTGCCAACGGCAGAAGGGTGCAGGAATATTCGCTTGTACAGGCGATGGAATACGGCGCGCAGGGCTGGTTCCCCAACGGGACTCATCCGGTGGGCGCGGTCTATGTTGAAATCGATCCGGCTCTCGCGGACTTCAATATTCATCCGGCGAAACGTGAAGTGCGTTTCCGCGACCCCGGCGCAATTCATCACGCTGTTACAAGCGGACTGAGAAACTTTTTGCATAGTCATTCGATAAGAGACTCACGCGGAGGCGCAGAGAACACGGAGAACGCAGAGGAAAGAAAGGAAAGAGAAGGAAAAGGAGAATTTGAATATACATATAGTGCGGGAAACAACAGAACGGCACGACAATACATGGATCATTTCCTGGAAACTGCGCGAAATATCAAGGAAGATGAAAAGCTATCGAACTATAACTCTGCGTCTCCGCGCCTCTGCGAGAACTCTTTCGTAAGTGAACCAGCTACCGTATACGGACAGGTGCGTTATGCGGGAAGGGTCTTTGGGCTTTTCATCCTGATCGAATGGGGCGACAAACTCTATCTTGTCGATCAACACGCGGCGCATGAACGCATCCTCTACAACCGTTTTCTTTCTCAGCCAATTCCCAAACAGGAACTGCTTGCGCCCATTCCCTTCCGCGCCGAAAGCGATGACGATGACAAATTCCTCGAAGCAAAACGCGAAGAGTTAAGCCGCCTTGGGGTGGACATCGAAAAAGACGAAGATGGCTGGCGCATTGAAGCACTGCCCGCTGACTGGCGGCTGGGTGACGCGGCAACTGTAAAGGAAATTCTTGAACTGCGTACGGCAGGTGAAAATATGGCGGAACGCTGGGCTGCAACTCTCTGCTGCCGCGCCGCGCTGAAAGACGGCGATTATCCCGATGATGAGACGGCTTTCGCCCTCGGCAAAGAAGCCCTCGACCTTCCCGATCCGCGCTGCCCTCACGGCCGCCCAATCTGGACTGAAATCAGCAAAGACGCATTGTTCAGGGCTGTGCGGAGAAAATGATTATTTTCGTTTCAATGCTTTCCTAAAAATACCGGATAGGCCGGACATGGAAAGGCATCGTCTTTTCAGGCCGGGTCATGCCTGCATTGCCGCTGTATTTTGAAGGATGGACGAAAGTCCGGCTCCATGCATTTTTGCCGGTTGCCTCTGTTGACGACCAGTACCAGAAATTCCCCAAATTACCAAAGTCTTTTTGTTTAAGGTTTAAGTACAGCTGATTCAATTCGTTCAGACTTGGCAGAAACCAGTCGCTATATCCGTTCAGGGAATAGTCGTCGCACAATTGGGCGGCTTTTCCCTTTTCTCCATTTTGCTTCATCTCCGCTACTATGAGCTTGGTATTATTTTTCCCCATGCCTATTTCATCACTTGTACCTTTTACCGTAACACCCCACAAACCCCACTGGGCGGTGGGAACCGGAATTCCAGCGTCAACAGGCGCGGCTTCCATGTACCGCCAGTTGTCTGAGAAAACGCCCTTATCATAAAAGACAATGCCTCCGGCAGGACCAACGTCGCCTATATTGTATGTCTTGCCAGGCTGTTGGGCAAAAAGCCCGGCACAGGCGAATAGCGTAAATATACAGAAAAATGTCTTTTTCATATAAATCTCCAAAAATGATGTCGGTATTAAGGCTGTTCCAAAACTTCAGTTTTTGGAACAGCTACCTTGGATTTACTTGAAAAGCGGACTTTAGACCGCTTTTTCGAAAGCCTGTTCCGAAACTAACCGAGTTTTGGAACAGGCTCTATTACTATAACATTGTTTTTGCATTATTTGTCAATTAAGAAGCATTTTCACAGTTCAAAAATGGCGTGAAGGAACAGGGCGGCAGCCTGGGATACATTAAGGCTTTCAATATTGCCGGTTCCGGGGATACGCAGCAAACATGAACATTGATCCTTCACATTTTGGGGCAGACCGGTCTCTTCGTTGCCGAGGACAAGGGCGACGCCTGTCTTTCGCAGTTTTTCCCCTTTGACAATGCTGCTTATGTCGCTGATGCGCCTGCGCGCTTTGGTATCAGTCCCGATAACAGTAAGCCGCTTAGTTGCGTCTTTAAGAAAGGCGGCTGTGTTTGTGATTTTCCGCACCGTTAAATGTTCAAACGCGCCTTCAGCGATGCGGTATGCGCTGGTTGTAAGCCGCGCTTCGTTGTCCTTTTCGTTCAAAACGACAAAATGAGCGTCAAAAAAAGCCGCCGCTCTGGCAATTGCTCCCAGATTATGGTCGTTTCCAACCGAATGAAGAACAAGCCCGGTCTTCTTTTCAATTGCCCAAAGCTCCAGGTCTTCTTTTGTAAGCGGCTCAACCACAGGCTCTTCGATCATTGCCACCACTCCCTGATGATGGACGCTCTTGCAGACGCGCTCCAGTTCTTCATCCTCACAGAGTTTGTAAGGGCGCTTCCGCTCGGCAAGCTGCTTGCAAATGCCGGTAAATGACGGAAGGCGGTCTTCGCGCAAAAAGAGCCGGTTAATTGTCTGAGGATGATATTCCGCCGCCGCCAAAACCGCGTTCATGCCGCAGACAGCAAGCTCATCGGTCAGTTTATTTCGCATGGGTTAGAGTATACACACAAAAATGATATTCGGAA
Organism: Treponema sp.; assembly: GCA_031256035.1. Classification (GTDB taxonomy): domain Bacteria; phylum Spirochaetota; class Spirochaetia; order Treponematales; family Breznakiellaceae; genus WQXQ01. Next base: position 29,873 of record JAIRRJ010000073.1, read on the forward strand.
ACTTCCAACCGGGCTGTCGAACAAGACAAAAATCCTAAAACTCAACAGAAAATTCACCGATATATAGATCATGAATGTAGGGTCTGTTCCATACCATACCTTCCCCAGCGTAGGATACGCTATGAACACGGCAGCAGCCGGAAGAATGTCTATTCCGGTTTCTCCGTCCCAGTATATTTATTCGCATTTCAAGCACGTTTCCGGTGTTCCCGCCCCTGAAGGAACTCAGGGTGTAAACATCTCCAAACTGAAAATAATCGACACACTGATTGAGCAGCTTTCAAAAATGAAAAAACAGCCGGCGATGGATTTTGGCGCTCTTTCAGAAAATGATGAAAAACGCATTGACGCCCTCATAAAACAGTATCAGTCGCAGATTCATGCCGCCCAGGCCGCCGCCCCGTACACTCCTGCCGCCCCTGTTACCGGCGCGCTCTTTAACATTACCGTTTAAGGCTTCCCGCATTTCGAGAAATTCATCCTTGCCAAACCAACTCAATATGATAAAATGCAATGTGTACATGGTATTAAATCTTATTCAGGCATTCTTTTGATAATTTTGGGAATAACCATCGTGATTATCGCCCAAAAGCTCAGACGGTATTAAAACCCTTTTTTCCAAAAAGCATTTACACGCAAAAAATCTCTCGAAAAAGAGGCTCACACTCGAACCGAAGGTTCGCAGGCACAAAGCCGCACAGATCACAAAGAGTTAAGACGAATTTACCACGAACCACACCAACCCTCACGAACGGTAAAAGATTTTGGTCTTTACTATAGAGAGCTTTTCCTTAATATCATAAACAGCGGAACGCATCAGCAGAACATTCCGTTACTCCCGCCAAGCCTGATAGAAGACATAATAACTTCAATCAGATCGAACATGGAGGATTTCAAAGACATTTCGAATAACACCCTGA
>JAIRRJ010000010.1 GCA_031256035.1 Treponema sp.
ATATCTCTGGGAAACATGGGATAAGAGCCTGAGGGACTTTATGCTGCGCACATCGGTGGTTGATGAAATGAACGCGGAGCTTGCCGCCGCTTTGACCGGAAGAGAGGATGCGCTTCTGGTTTTACAGGAACTTTGTGCAAACAATACCTTTGTCAGCCGGGCGGGAAAAGATATGTTCCGTTATCACCATTTATTTCTTGATTTTCTCAGGAATATGGCGAAAGACTGTAATATGAATCTCTCTGCGGTGTACAAGGCTGCGGCGCAGTATTATCTTGAAGCGAAACAATACCTTCCGGCAAGGACTTACGCGGTGCGGTCAGATGATGAGGAAATTATCCTCAAGGTGATGTACCAGTTTCAGCAGTATTCCAGTCCCTCTCTGGACGAATACATCGCCTACTCAAAATTATTCAACCGCGATACTCTGCCGGAAAAGATATGCGATCGCTTTCCCTTCCTCTACACCGCCCTGATGGAAACGGCCTGGATGTCAGGCGACACCAAGGGAGCTGAATATGCATGGGATAAGCTCTGGAAACATATTCCGAAAGTCGCCTTAAAGTTTCCGCAGTTTCTGGAAACGGTGATACTGGAAACCGCTGTTGACTACCGCAAGTCCATGACAAAATTTATAGCGGGATTCTCTTTGCTGCCGCCTATCGTCAAACCAAACAAACAGTATGCGGTGGCAAGTCTTACCATCCAGCTTCCGTTCGCTCAACGCTGCATCCGGGACTTTTCAGAACTTGCCGACAAGGGAATGATTGAAAAAATGGAGCGTTCCTTTGCCCTGCTGCTAAAGGATTTGTGGCAGGCAGCGAAGCTCTGTCTTCAGTCGGGAATTCTTCTTGAACAAAATAAAACTGAACAGGCTCTTCCATTAGCATTGCAGGCGAAAGAGACGGCGGCGGGCATTCAAAGTGCGGAACTTAACTTTACCGCTTATAGCCACCTTGCCGCTTCATACATGGCAGCGGGAAACAATGCGCTGCTGAACAAGACATTGACGGAAATGGAACAATATATTGAGCATTCGGGCGCACGGTATCTGGAACATAACTTTTTGGCGCTTAAGACAAAATTCCATCTCTGTGATGCGGACAAAAAGGCCGCCGAAACGTGGCTGGAACATTATTTTGTAAGCGATGAAGAGCGTATACCCCTCTACAAGATATTTCAGTATTTCACCACCGTTCGCGCATACATCGTGTTGAATCAGGGCGACAGGGCGGTTGATCTTATCCGGCGTTTGATACAGTTTGCCAAAGACTACCGCCGCCCGCTTGATTTGGCAGAAGCGCAGACGCTTAAAGCCTGTCTGGATTGGGCATCAGACAGCCGCGCCGAAGCCGCCGCCGGTCTTGAAGAGGTGTTATCTGAATTGCAGAGAAGGAAGTTTATCCGCATAGTCGCTGATGAAGGTGAAGCCGTTGTTCCAATCCTCAAACGTATTGCCGCCTCCGTAAGCGTTGAAAATTACACCGGTAAACTTGACAGGGCTTTTGTTACCGAAGTTCTGCTGGCGGCACATGATGTCTCCAAACGGCACCGGGGCATCACCGCGAACATGAAAAAATCAGGCAGGCCGGTCAAGCTTTCCAAACAGCAAAAGAAAATGCTGGAGCTGCTTACAAAGGGTTACAAAAATGAAGAGATTGCCCGCATTGCCGGTATTGCCCTGCCCACGGTAAAGGGGCATCTGATGCAGGTGTATGAAAAACTTGGAGTACACAACGCCATGGACGCCCTGCTCAAGGCGCGGGAACTGGGGTTAATGTAAAGAGAAGGTCAAAACACAAACTGAAAACAACTCTTCTTCTGAAAGGGTCTGACCGGACGGCGCAGCATCTGCGGGTGGTGTTGCAACCGGGGCTTCTTTAGCAGCCGGGACATCGGCAACTGTAACTGCCGGGTGCGTGAGTAGCATAATCACTTCACTCCTCCGGTTCATCATCAAGCCCGTATTCAGCCAATTTACGCAGCAGGGTTTTTCTGCCTATTTCGAGAACCTCGGCAGCCTTGCTTTTGTTCCCCTGACAATAGGAAATAGTGTCGCGGATTATGATTTTTTCACAATCGGCAAAGTTCGACCCCTGCTTAATACGTATCCAGCCCTCTTCTGAGGCATGGCGCAGCGCAGGTGGCAGATCATCGGCTGTTATTACTGAAGAACGGCACATAACAACCGCACTTTCAATGCAGTTGCGCAATTCGCGGATATTACCCGGCCATTCGTAAGCATAAAGACGGGAACGCGCTTTTTCGTGGATGCCTTCGACAGCCTTTCCGTTGTCGGCGGCGAATTCTTTCAAAAACGCGGCAGCCAAAAGGGGGATATCGTCTTTTCTTTCGCGTAACGGCGGAACATGGATGTTTACAACATTCAGACGGAAATAAAGGTCTTCCCGGAAATTGCCTTTTTCGATTTCCGCTTTTAAATCCTTGTTGGTTGCGGCAACAATCCGCACATCGGTTTCAACAGTCTGCTCCCCCCCCACCCTTTCAAATTTCTTTTCCTGCAATACCCGCAGAAGTTTTATCTGGACATTCTGATCAATTTCGCCTATTTCATCCAGAAAGAGCGTCCCGCCCGAAGCAAGTTCGAAACGCCCGCGCCTGCGGGAAACTGCGCCTGTAAACGCGCCTTTTTCATGCCCGAAAAGTTCGCTTTCCAAAAGAGAAGCGGAAAGCGCGGCGCAGTGTACTTTAATCAGCGGCTTGTCCTTTCGCGGGGAAAGATCGTGGATGGCGTCCGCGACCAGTTCCTTGCCCACGCCTGACTCGCCCGTTATCAGAATGGATGCCTTTGTGGGAGCGGCGCGGCTCATGGTATCGAATACTTCCCGCATTCCGCCGGAACTGCCGATGATCGACTTAAACTGCCGTTTGCGGTTCAATTCCTCTTCCAGCCGGCGGTGCTGAAAAACAAGCTCGCGGTTCGCGAGAGCGCGTTTTACTATCACAAAAAGATGATCCAGATCGACAGGTTTTGTAATAAAATCCCACGCGCCGTCCCGCATGGCGGTTACAGCGTCTTCCACTGAGCCATGCCCGGTAAGAATGATCACCGGAAATCCCGGCGACCGGGCGACAATGCGGCGCATCAATTCCTCTCCGCCAAGACCGGGCATCCTGAGATCGGTAACAACAAGATCAATGTCCCCGTTACTAAAACGTTTCCAGCCCTCGTCTCCGTCCGCGGCGCATGCCACATCGTACCCTTCTCCGCCAAGCGCTTCGGCAAGACCTTCGCGGATATTTTTTTCATCATCAATAACAAGCAGGCGGAAATTCACTTTGAGCCTCCTTCGGATACGGCGTTATACGGGCGGGAACCTTCGCTCTGCGGGCTCGGCGTCAGGTATGCAATCATGCGGGTTTCTTTCTGCGGTATGGGCAGAGTTATCTGAAAATCAGTCCCTTCCCCCGGTGCGGAATCCACGGCAATCTCGCCATGATGTTCCCTGATTATCTTGAACACCTGCGTAAGTCCAAGACCGGTTCCTGTTTCCTTCGTGGTAAAATACGGTTCAAATATCTTGGAAATATTCTCCGCGCTGATACCCGTCCCCGTATCGCAGATTGATATTCGTATCTCGTTTTCGACATGGCTTGTAGCGACTGTCAAAAGCCCGCCGTCCGGCATGGCAGCCTGCGCGTTTTTTATCAGATTGAGCAATGCCTGTTTCATATAACGTTCGTCCAGCAGAATTTTCGGCAGTTTATCGTCAAGTTCCAAAAGACAGCGGATACTCGATTGATCCGTTTCGACACGCACCAATTCTACCATTTGCAGGATAAGCTCGTTTATATCGCCTTTTCGTAGATCCAGATTCATCGGGCGTACGGCAAAAAGAAAATCCACAACGATACGGTTAAGCCTGTCAACTTCCTCTTTCAGCACGGTAAAATACCTGTCCGTTGATTTTTCCAGTGATGAAGCGGTATTCTTCGCAAGAGCCTTCTGCAAAAGCTGAAGATGGATAGAAATTGAACCCAGTGGATTTTTGATCTCATGCGCGACACCGGCGGCAAGGGTGGTAAGGCTTGCAAGGCTTTCAGCCCGGCGCAGGCGGGACTCACCCTTTCGCTTTTCAGTGATGTCTTCTATGCAGATAAGCGAGCCTGTAATTTTGCGGGCATGAACAAGCGGAACTACATTGATCGAAAGCAGCCTGCTGCATCCCTGCTGCACTATCTCCATTTCCCTGTCTGTTACCCTGTGGCTGTTCAAAAGCGTGTGCTTGAGAAAATCAACAATCCGCTCGTCCCTTACCGCCTGCCACAATTCGCCTTCGGTGTAATTCAGCGGCAGAAGCCGCCGGGCGGATTTATTCACCATAACAAGATTATGTTTCTCATCACAGACCAGAATCCCCATGTGCAGAGAATCCAGCACGGTTTCAAGGCGGCTTATTTCACCGGAAGCGGAAAACAAAAGCTCATGGGACTGATGGAGGGTAAGTTTATCAATTTTTTTCAGCGCCCGCCTGTAAAACTCACCCATTTATATCTCCGGTCAAAAGTTTTTTTAATTTATGGAAAAGAGCTTCCAGCGCCAGAGTAACGTTCTGATTTAACACGCTTGTTGCGGTTTCCGCTTCGCCTATGTACTTTTTTATTTTTACGTTATATGCAATATACTGAGGATTGTTGTCTTCTTTCATTAAAACGGAAACAAGGTCAAGTACAACTGTAAGGAAACGGGAAAAAGAATCATCTTCAAAACTGCCGCTTTTTGCAATAACCGTTTTAATGATCTCCGCAGTCCTCATGGATTGTTTATACCCCGAAGCGGCCGCTATTGGCGCATAACGTTCTGTTAAAGCATTGACTATACCGGGGATACCGGCGCCATTTTTTTTCAGTGAATGAACGGCAGCCTGCGCCAGAGAAGCTATAAAATATACCGCTACGGGATAAAGTTTTTCTTCGCCGCCGGAAAGGAATGAATCAAGGTAGGCGCTGATAAGGCTGCCGCTCTTTGCAGAAGCTTCAATACCGTCTACAGTACCGCGAAAGACCCTGCGTATTACATCTTTTTCGCTTTCCGCAGACCTTTTCAGAAAACGATACGGCCGCAGCCGCGATAAAATTGTCGGCATAATCGCCTCGCGCCGCGGCGTTGTAAGAACAATATTAACAGTCTGCGGAGGCTCTTCCAGCAGCTTTAACAGCGAATTGCGGGCTTCGTCCTTCATACGCTCGGCGCTTTCAATCAAAAGCATCTTACGTTTCCCGTTAGGCGCAAGCCTGCACCAGTAGGCGGCGCGCCTGACGTGACCGACAGGAATATTCTCTCCCATTCCTTCCTTTATAAGTTTGCCTGCCGCTTCAACCAGAGACCCGCTGAGTTTTTCAGGCGCGGCATCCGCAACTTCAAACTCGTTCATTTCTTCTTCAATTGAACGGAGCACTGAGGATATTTTCCCAAGTTTGGGATCATCTTCCATCAGCACCGGCGAAAAACGGACGAGAAGTTTGCGCATGGAACGGATAAACAGGGTCTTCGCGCTCGGGCTTGGGTCGCGCAGAAAAGATGAACGGGCAGCGGCAATCTCCGCCTGAAAAGGACGGAATCCCATTATCAAAAGATCAGTGTGTTGCAGATAACGATGGCGCGCGCAGGCGGGGCAGGAACATTTCCATGATGCGTCCGTCCTACAGGAAAGAACACGCGCCAGTTCCAGCGCTACGCTGCCCTTTCCCGTTTCAGGAGGACCGAAAAAAAGCATCGAAGGGGCAAGTCGGTCTGATAAAATATCATCCCGCAGTTGAAGGGCGGCGCCCTGTTCAATTATATTTTCAAACACTTTTAGAATTCCCCATTCCGGTAATCAGCGGCAGAAGCAGTCCGGCGAAAAAACTGTCCGACAAAAGAGACCCGGAGTCAAACAGAGGCTGAATATTAATAATAAACAGTATAAGGCTTACAACAACCAGACCTTCACCAAATCCGAACATAATCCCAAGAAAACGATCCACTCCGCCGAGCCTTACCCCCTGAACAATCCCTTTAAGCAAACCTTCGATAAACTTAAAAAATAAAAATACAATCACAAAAATACCGATGAATGCGAGAATTTCATGAATAGCTTTTGTATCGGGAAGAAACTTTTCCCTTAGGAATACGGCGCCGTTTCTGAAAAAGTACAATGCCGCGATAATGCCAAGCACAACGGCGGCCATAGACAAAATTTCGGTGATGAAGCCCCTGAGGTAGCAGCGAATCATAAAAAGCGCAATCAGTCCGATAAAAATAAAATCAATCATCGCTAAATTCACTTTACTTTCCTGACATGTTGATCTGTCTCTTCGGCAAGCAGGCGCGCTATCAGCTCCGCGCCATTGACCCTGCCTGCCTGCGCCGATGCGTGTGCCATTGCCACGCGTATTTTTTCATCCTGCGCAAGTAAACGGACAGCCTGCGCCATGACCTGCGGGCCTGCATCTTCACCTAACACCTGCGCGGCGCCTGCCTGCTGAAAATACCGGGCATTCTCCACCTGATCGCCGCGTGTTCCCGAACCCCTGAGCGGAACGAGCAGCATGGGCTTGCCGAGAGCGGCACATTCCCAGACAGTACCCGCGCCGCTTCTTCCCAGAACCAGTTCCGCAGCCGCCAGCACATGAGGCATCTCCTCCCGAATATAGGCATACGGTTTATACCTTTCTGTTTCCGGTAAATCATGCGCCTGATTAGGCCCAAACTGATGCACCACAATATAATCTTTTACCAGCTCAGGTAAAGCATCGCGGACAAGATCGTTGATTTCTTTCGCACCCTGACTGCCGCCCAAAACCAGAAGAATCCGCGCATCCGCTCCAAGCCCAAGAAAAGCCTTTCCCGCCGCCGCATCCGCATTGCGAAAAACCGCGCGTACCGGATTGCCGCTGACTGTTACGCGATCACGAACCTTGACGGGCAGCAAACGCGCAGTCTCTGCATATGCCGTAAAAACCCTGCCCTTTGTACGGGAGACAAAACGGGCATTGAGCCTGGTGGCAAGACCGGGGCTGAAATCTGATTCATGGGTAAAGACACGGATACCCAGAGAAGCCGCAGCCGCGCATGGCGGCACACTCACAAACCCCCCCTTGGAAAAAAGCAATGCTGCCTTTTCTCTTTTGAGGATTTTCCGCGCCGCGAAAAAACCAGCAATCACCCTGAAAAAATCAGGAATTGTCCTTAATGAAAAATAGCGCCTTAGCTTTCCGGACGGAATACCGAAAAATTCAATCCCCGCCTCTTCCACCAGCGTCCGATCCATGCCGCCGTTGGAGCCAATCCAAAACAGCCTCCCCGCAAACTGCCGCTTTAACTCCGCCGCTACCGCCAGTCCCGGATAGATATGCCCTCCGGTGCCTCCCCCGGTAAAAGCGATGTTTACCATGCGGATAGTATAACTAAATAGAAGTTTTTTCTCCAGCCTTGAAGAACAACCGGAAAAGATGGTTTAATCATCAATCCTGAATATTTTTTTAAAGAAACGGGTAATCGCGTTCAGTATGCGGCGGAAAAAGCCGGGATGCCTTAGGCGGTAGAGTTTTTCGGAAGCGTCCGCCAGTTCCGCCGGGTTGAATTCCCTGCGCTGGATATTTTCTTCCATTTCCATCTCTAACTGTTCAAGCTTACCGTGAACATCGACCACTGTCACTTCGATGCTCTCCCAGCCCAGAAGTTTTGCAGCCTCAAGCCTTCTGCCGCCGGCAATCAGTTCGTTCTTTTTGTTAATCGCTATCGGGCTGATCTGCCCGTACTTTTTCAGACTTTCCGCAAGATCGGCAATGTCGCCCATATCTTTGCGGATTCTGTTTTTAACAATAATGCTCTCAATGGATATTTTCATGCGCTAGTCCAGCGGATTCCAACCGGGCAAATCATCGTCATAGTCATTATTGACAGGCCTGCTGTCAATTGCCTCAGTTTCGGGAACAAATTGAATGATTGTCTCCGGAAATGCGTCCGGAGCGCTTCTGTTTATCGGATTATCTCTCGGCGAATCATCCAGAAAGGGATTGCCAAATAAAGGAGGAGGGGCGGGACTGCGGGTATTACCGCTTGTTGATCTGTTATTGGTGTTGGTTGTTCTTGAGTTATTGCGATTTGTGTTTGCTGCCGGTCTCTCATTCAGTTCGGGGAACAAATCAAGCGGCAGCACAGGCATGGTAAGCGATGAAATAAAATCGTTCTCGTAAATGCCGCTGACATACTGCGTGGTACTGACCGGGATTTTGGTCTCGTAGGGAGATGCGCTCCCGTGGATGTCGCAGTATTGGGCGGGCTGGGTTCCTTCAAGGAAGGGAAGGGTTACTTCTCTTTGATTACAGAAAGCTGTTTTTAACATTCCCGATTTCGCGCATACGGTAACGTCGATGATGCCGCCGGACGGCCGCGCAAAATCTTTGCGTCTAAGCCCCTTGTGGATTTCGCGCATATAATCTCCCCACACAGGACCTGTTAAAGTAGAGCCTGTAAGATCAACACCCAGTGAATTACCCGGCTTGTCGAAACCGTACCAGATCGCGGTTGTATAGTAGGGGCTGAAACCTACTGTCCAGGCATCCGACCAGTTTTGCGGAGTTCCGGTCTTGCCCGCCATAGGCATCTTGAATGATTTACCGTCCGCATCCCTGAATGTAAATTTTGATCCATAGCCCGCGCCGTGAGCAAGCGTACCTTCATCTACCGTCTTTTCCAGTACCTTGGTCATTATGTAGGCGTTCTGCGGACTGACAACCTGAATAGCGTTTCCCATGCGCCGCTGCCTCTGCCGCAGATCGCGTTCAATGTCCAGCACTACGCGGCCGTTTCTATCTTCAACGGTGCGTATGGAAATTGGCGTAACGGAACGCCCCTGATTTCCGAAAATCGCAAACGCACGCGCCATCCGCAGAGGCGAAGTAGAGATAATTCCCATACCAAGAGGATAGACGCGCGGAAACAACTTCCGTATCGTCGCAGGATCGGTATAATCCAAAAGCGCGGCGGAGCGGTCAATGGCGGCGTCAAAACCTATTGTGTCCAGCACTTTGAGTGAAGGCACATTCATTGACTGGGCAAGCGCGTCATAAAGCAAAACGGAGCCTTTCCATTCGCCCCTGAAATTCAGCGGTATGTATGGCGTTCTGTCTTCGTTGTGAAACACCATCGGTACATCATAAATCAGTGATGCTGCTGTCATTTTACGGCTGTCTATTGCCGCGGAATAATACAACGGCTTAAATGCAGACCCGGGCTGAATACTGCCCTGCGATGCGCGTATAAGCTGATTGGACTCGTCGTATTTTGAACCGCCGACAATGGCGGTAATGTATCCTGTTTCATTTTCTATAGATATAAGCGCGCCTTCCACTACATTCTGTTCTGTGCTCACCTTGAGCGCCGCAAACCCCTTGTTTGTTATTTCCTTTAATTCAGGAACACCGAAGGCAAGGGCGGCCATGTCCACAACAGGATTAATCATTTTCGTATAACGGGAAAGGGATTTAACTTCGTTCTGTCCCGCCATTGCGGCGCTTATATCGTCAAGACCAAAACAGAGGGTCAGCATTTCGACAATTGGAATGTACACTCTTTCCGCCTGGGCGTGGTTCCTTCCCGATGACCTTAAAAATGCCCTGTTGGCATTCACAAGCCCCTCGGCAAGGAATTTTTCAGCAGCTTCCTGATGACGAAAATCCATCGTGGTATGCACTATATAACCATCGCGGTAATAATCCATGGCACCGTACATATGGCTTTCAAGTTCCCGGCGCACATATTCACTGAACCATGGGGCTTTGTCTTCCCGTCTGTAATATGCGGCGACTGAGGGCCTCGTATAATCGAAACTTGCCCAATATTCGGCGAAAGATGCCTCAGCATCTTCCTTTATCGCATAACCAAAATCAATCATCCGTTCAAGCACAAAATGCTGACGGTTCATGGCTTCATTCGGATTGTCCAAGGGATTAAAGCGGGAAGGCCCGGAAAGCAGGACAGCCAGAACAGCCGCTTCGGCAAGGGTAACTTCTTTCGCGCTGTGATCGAAAAAATACTTGCTTGCCGCTTCGACACCGTAAGTACCGGGACCCATGGGCATATAATTGAGATAAATCTCCAATATCTCGTTTTTTGAATAACGGCGTTCCATCTGGAAAGCCCACCACAGTTCTTTTATCTTCCGTTTGTAGGAGCGTTCCCTCCGGTCTGTGTACAGAGAACCGGCTACCTGCTGTGTAATGGTAGAACCGCCGCCCCAATTTTTCCTGAGAATCTGTCCCGCCGCCGCACGGGCAATAGCCCGGACGCTGAAACCCTTGTGATTGTAAAAATCAGGGTCTTCGCGCGCAAGAACCGCATGTATCAAATGCCTTGGCAATTCGCTCATGGAAACCAGCTCGCGTTTTTCATCAGCGGCAAATTCGGTGATAAGCGTGCCGTTAATATCCAGTATTTTGGTCGGAAGAGCGGGCGAAAGTTCTATAAAATTTTCCTGATTTTTAATATTGGCGGTTTCCGCCAGGGATAACCCCAGACCTATGCCGATAACAGCCACCAGAATAATAGTAAGGGCGGCAAAAAACTTTACAAGCAGGCCGGAAATAAAGGCGTTCCCGCTGTAATTCCCCATGTATAAAGAATATTACAGCGAAACGCCAAGGTCAAGACTAAACTTATCCTACAACAGCGGAAATGTATGCCTAAAACAAGTTCATGGGGGTCCTGCCGGAGGTCAAAAGCACCTTGCAAGCAAGGCACTTTTACCTCCGCCACCCCGCAGAACATTTATTTGGCATACATTTCTGAATCAGCTACAGGTCAAGTTTATGGTACACAAGGCGGTAGTAAATCAACCCGATATATTCATGCAAAGCAAGCCAGGTGTTGTTAAAAAACCACATTGACGGCAGAAAACTAAAAAAACCGTATTCACGGTTACGGTCAATTTTATAGTCAGTCGGAGCGGGAATGACAGTTATGCCGTTGCTTTCAAAACACAACACGCTCCTTTTTATGTGATAAGCCGATGTAACAAGGATCGCGCTTTCAATTCCAAGTTTTGCGGTTTCTCTTGCATTTTCCCACGTGTTCCGGCTTTCAGATTCGGGGATAAACAGCTCAGTAGGCAACCCAAGAGAATCGAACAACCTGCCGGCAACTGCTGCCTCTGATTCCTGATCGTAATCAAATATTCTTCCGCCTGAAAAAACAACCGGAACAGGATACACATTGCTCAGAGTAAAAGCATAAACCGCTCTTTTTGTTGCATCTGCGATAAGCGTATCGTGACCTGCTTCAGGGGAAGTGGCTTCCGGAGAAGCTTGAATTGTTCCGCCGCCAAGCACAACAATCACCTGCGGCAGTTCACCGTCCGGAAAGGCATCAACCGTTAAAGGAGGATAAGCATCCTCAAGAGGCCGAAGCAGATAATCCGATACAGGCTGAATTGAAAATGAATACAACATGATGGTCAGCAGCCCAACAAGAAACTTAAATCTGCCCGGTACAATAAGAAAAATAAATAGCAGCCCCACAACAAAACATCCGGGAGGAAGCAGAAGCATTGTAAACACTTTTGAAATGAATATCATTGTATCCTCAAATATTCACCCACCCTCAAGGGGCGCACTTTCTCCGCAATCAGAGGATTTTCTTTAACAGCGTTTTCGATTTCGAATAACGGATAAAAAAGAGGCTCATCGCTCAGGCTGATAACGCCGAAGTGCATGGGAATAGCGTATTTTGCCTTTAGATCGTCCGCCGCTCGTAAAAATTCCACGATGTTCATATGCGAATAATGCATAAACCAGCGCGGCTCATAAGCGCCTGCGCCCAGTATTGCATAATCAATTTCCCAGCGGCTGGCGAATTCCTTAAAGCCGTTAAAATAGCCTGTATCACCCGAAAAATAAACTGTCCTTGAGCCGCGAATTAAAAAACCTCCCCACAGGGTTTTGCCTCCCCCCTGCCCTATCCGCCGCGACCAGTGCTGGGCGGGTAAGAGTGTGTACTCAATCGCTCCTATTTTGACGCTTTGCCACCAGTCAAGTTCATGGATTTCCTTCGCGCCGTAACCTGCAACGGTTTTTTGTAAGCCCAGCGGAACAATAAACACAGCGTCTTTTTTGGCAAGCTGCTGCACCGAGTATTTATCCAAATGATCGTAGTGATTGTGACTAATCAGGACTACCGGCTTTTCGGGAACTTTGGAAAAATCAAATTTGATTTTTTCTTTTTTAGGCGCAATGAGCGCGGCGTTTGAAAAAAACGGATCGGTAAAAACACACTGCCCGTCCATCTTGATAATCATGGAAGCATGGCCGGCAAAAGTGATACTGTCAAAATTGTTATCTGAAAGATATGAATAATCGTTGGACACTGGGCCGTATTGATCTCTGGATAGTTTTTCGTATTTTTCTCTTTTGTGAAAAAACCATGACCCGCTTTTCTGGGTTCTGTGCCTTTGCAGCCAGGGATTATAAAAAACGCCCTCTTCTGTTACATTGGACGCGTACAACAGAGAACTGTCAGCCGCCTGAATTCTTTGCAGCCATTCGGCTTCGGAAAATACAGGCGGCTGTGAGGCACACTGGGCGAACAAGACAAGCGTCAACAGCGCCCAGACTGCGCAAGTTTTTCCTTTACGCTTCATACTCCAAGGGCTTTTTTAAAAATTACCAGCACCTCATCAACAAGCGGGCTTGCGTCTATGTCCAAAAGCAGTTTTTTTTCACGGTAATAATTGACAAGGGGCGCTGTTTGTGCGCGGTAGACTTCCAGCCGTTTTTGAATAGCCTCCTGCCTGTCGTCATCGCGAATGTAAATTTCGCCGCCGCAATGATCGCACACTCCCTCTTCTGCAGGTTTGTTGAAAATCACATGAAAATTGTACCCGCATTTGCGGCATACACGCCTGCCCCCCAGACGCTGCAACACAAGAGAATCGGGAATATCAAAATTTATCACCTTTTCCACAGTTGAAAATTTCGCCAGCGCCTCAGCCTGGGGAATGGTTCTGGGAAAACCGTCCAAGATATAACCTTTTTGAACATCATCCTGCGCAAGCCGCTCTTTTACAAGTTCGATGGTAGTTTCATCATCCACCAATTTTCCAGAATCCATGATGGCCTTGACCTTCAGCCCAAGAGGGCTTCCGGCAGAGACGGCAGAACGGAAAATCGCGCCTGTACTGATTTGCTGTATATTGAGAAGCTCCACTACTTTTACAGCCAGTGTCCCTTTACCGGCTCCCGGGGGCCCTAGAAAAATCAATTTCATATTTTGCTCCTTATATAAACATCGTAACTTGTTATTGCCCGATTAACAAGTATCTGTCCCTTTCTTCACAAACTGAAAAATAGCCGCTTTTTTGCCGGAGAGCAGAATGGGAATGCTGCCTTGCAGTTTGAAGCAGGCGGGAACCGCCCCTAATAATTCTTCTTTGTTGGCACATAACACAATCACTCTCCCGCCGTCCTTGATCAGTTTTGCAAACACGCCAAACATTCTTTCGTAAAACCGCTCATCCTGAATCTCCCTGTACAAGCCCCACGGCGGATCGGTAATAACTACGTCAATGCTTTTTTCAGTAATAAGGGCGGGCAGCGAGAGAAAATCAGCCTTGTGAAGGACAAATTCCCCTTCTTTACGTTTTTTGAACCGCGCTGCGGTATAAGCGGCAGCTTCCCCATTGTTGTCGCAGGCAATGAATTTTGCAATGTGAAAATGCTTTAACGCGGCATCGGGAATTGAGCCGTAACCGCAGAAAGGATCGAGAACGGTATCGCCGTATTTCAAATGTGCAAGGCGGCAAAGCGTCCAGGCAAGGGGCGGCGGCAACTCTCCACTGTGCAGGGATTTTTCCCAGGAAGGGCGCAGTGTAAGGCGTTTCATAAAAACTGAAAAATTAGGCGGGCTTTCTACCCTGCGGAACAAAAACCAGAATTCAGCGTCGGGAGAAGAACGGTTAACTTTGAGTCCGGAAAGGCGGGAAATGTACCCTTCAGCCGCCGCACGCAGTTTTTCGTCAATCGCCGCCGGCGTGTTCTCCCTGGAGACTGCAATTCTGAAGGATTGAATTTTTTTGCTGTTACTTGAAATTATCCCGGCGGCTTCGCGTGTTAAACTTTTGTTGATAACGGAATTTATGTGCGTCTCTAATGCGCTTGCCGCTGAAGCGGCCGGCACCAAGGTACCATGACATTCCCGGTGTTCTATAATGCTGATAACGGCAAAAATATTGTTAAAACAAAAAAAGTTAAGTTTGTCGTAACTCGTTTCTGTCTCGAAAATAACGGCGCCGTCAAGAAGTTTGCGTAACGTTACATCAGTAAGACGCTCTTTTATTACTTCCGCTACAACATCCTGCAAACCGGGAATAAATGCCGCGTAATAGGTATATGCAGCCTTGGATTCCATTTTTCAGGAACAACCGGTAGTACCGCCGCAGGAGTCGCATTTCATACACGTGCCGTTTCTTACCAGAGTAAATGATCCGCAGGAAGGACAGGGATCTCCTTCATAACCCTTGATGCGCGCCTGAACGATCTTTATTACCTCGTTTTCTTCAGGGGCTTCCAGCACCCGGACTTGAGTTTGTACCGCAGGCTGCGCAAGCGCGACAGGTGTAGTATAAACCTGAGAAGACGCTTTGGTGATTCCGCTCTGGCTACTCTGAGGTTTCGGAACAATCTTGTTTGCAACAGCGGAAGTTCCAGGAGCTGCAGAACTTTGAGGCTTGAAACCGGCGCTTTGCTTTTCACCGGAACGCGGCTTAGGCTCGCTCTCCGAATCGCCCTTGGTTCCGGTAGCGAGAAGGTCTTCCGGCTTCACCTGCCCCAAATCGGTACGTTTAAGATAGCTGATCGCAAGATCGCGGAAGATATAGTCAATGACGCTGGTCGCCATCTTCACATAATCGTGTCCCTGAACAATGCCGTTAGGCTCAAAGCGGCTGAAGGTCAAAGCGTCAACATACTCATCAAGAGGCACGCCGTATTGAAGGCCGAGAGAAACAGTGATGGCAAATCCGTTGAGGAGGCTGCGGAAAGCCGCGCCTTCCTTGTGCATGTCAAGGAAAATTTCTCCCAGACTTCCGTCTTCATTTTCACCTGTTCTGATATAAATCGAATGACCGCCGATTTTCGCTTTTTGAGTATAACCCATTCTGCGGTTGGGTAAAGGCCTGCGCACTCCGCGGACATTTGTCTTTTTACGGTCGGGAGCCGAAGCGGGCATATCAAGTCCCTTTTCAACCTTGAGGATAGTGTCAGCTAACGGATCGGTTCCGGGAGCGAAAGAGGAAAGGGGCTGGGAAAGTTTGGAACCGTCACGGTACAGGGCCACCGCTTTAAGGCCGTTTTTCCATGAGAGCATATAGGCGCCCTTAACATCTTCGTAATTTGCAAGGTTCGGCATGTTAATCGTTTTGGAAATTGCCCCGGAAATGAAAGGCTGCACGGCGGCCATCATGCCGATGTGGGCAGTCCACGAAATTGAACGTTTGCCTTTTTTCCCGGAAGGATTGGCGGTGTCGAAAACCGCGTAATGTTCCTTTTTTAGGCCGGGAGCGCCCTCAAGCCCCATCGTGCCGCAGGTGAATAATTCAGTTTCATTAATATCTTCCGCGCTGAAACCAAGGTGCTTTAAGAGACTGAAACCGGGGAGAGACCATGTTGATTCCGGCACTTTAAGAACATTCTCTACAAACGCCCTTCCCAGTATCCAGGGATTGAAAACCCCTTCCATGTTAAGCGCAGTCTTGACAGCATCTTCCGCGGCGGCAATCGCTTCGGGAGTAAAACCTTTTTCTTTTAACGTTTCAACATTGATCGCGGGAGCGCCGTTCAACGTCTTTTTGCCCATGGCGTAGGAAACAATCGCTTCAATGGACTGCGGCTGATAACCCAGAATTTCAAGCGCAAGCGGCACCGATTGATTGATAATTTTGAAATAACCGCCCCCCGCAAGTTTTTTGAATTTAACCAGTGCAAAATCAGGCTCAACTCCTGTGGTGTCGCAGTCCATCAAAAGACCGATTGTCCCCGTGGGGGCAATGGCGGTAACCTGTGCGTTGCGGTAACCGTGCGCCTTGCCCAATTCAAGCGCCCTGTCCCATGCGGCTTTTGCCGCAGTCAAAAGATAAGCGGGACAATGTGCGGGATCGATCCCGCGGGGAATTGTGTGAAGCCCCTCGTATTCACCGTCAAGCGCGTTGTTCGCCGCCCGCCTGTGGTTGCGTATAACGCGCAGCATATTCTCCGCATTTTCAGCATAACGCTGAAACGAACCGAACTCACCTGCCATACGGGCGGACTGCGCATAAGCTTCGCCTGAAAGCATGGCGGAAAGCGCTCCCGCTACCGCGCGGCCTTCTTCGGAATCGTACGCAAGCCCCATGAGCATAAGCAGGGTTCCCAAATTCGCATACCCGAGTCCAAGCGTCCGGTACTGGTAGGAAAGCTCCGCAATGCGCGGAGAGGGAAACTGAGCCATCACTACAGAGATTTCAAGTATCGTTGTCCAAATTCCGACAGCATGAAGGTATCCTTCTATATTAAAAGTTTTAGTTTTCTTGTCGTATAACGCAGCGAGGTTAATCGAAGCGAGATTACAGGCGGTATCATCCAGGAACATATATTCAGAACAGGGATTTGAAGCCCGTATCTGCCCTCCCGCAGGGCAGGTGTGCCAGTCATTAATCGTTGTGTGGTATTGCAGGCCGGGATCGGCGCATTGCCAGCTTGTGCGGGCAATATCAGTCCAGAGTTTGCGGGCTTTGACGGTTTTTACAGGCTTCCTGTTCGTGCGGCTGACCAAATCCCAATCAGTGTCGTTTAACACCGCCCGCATGAAATCGTCGGTTAAACGAAGGCTGTTGTTTGAACTCTGACCGGAAACGGTATTGTACGCTTCATCATCCCAGGCGGTGGAATACTGAGAAATATCAAAATCTTCGTCTCCCTGTTCAAGACGGCGGAGCTGCTGGTAGAGGTAGGACGGCGGTATTTTATCACCTAACGCTGTCCGCAATGCTGCGGCAAGTTCATGATTTTTCTCAGCGTTGAATTTATCGTCATCCGGGCCCCGGAAATTGGCGAGGGCTTTTTTAATTGAGTCGAGGTGTTTCTTTAAGACCAGCGAGCCTGTTACCATAGAGGCAACCTTATGTTCTTCCCCCGCCTTCCAGCCGATGTACTTTTCCACGTCAGGATGGTCAATGTCAAGGGTTACCATTTTTGCCGCCCGGCGTGTGGTGCCTCCTGATTTAATCGCCGATGCCGAACGATCCCCGATTTTCAAAAATGACAAAAGACCGGATGAAACCCCGCCGCCTGAAAGGCTTTCATTCATCCCCCGGATATTTGAAAAGTTTGAACCTGTGCCGGAACCGTACTTGAAAAGCCTGGCTTCCCTTGTCATAAGGTCCATTATGCCGCCTTCATTCACAAGGTCATCTTCTATGGAAAGAATAAAGCAGGCGTGCGGCTGCGGCCGTTTATAGGCGCTCCCTGATTTTTTCAGTTCATTTTTTTCAGGATCAAAATAATAGTGCCCCTGGGCAGGGCCGTCGATTCCGTACACCGCATACAGACCGGTATTGAACCATTGAGGGCTGTTGGGCGCGGCAAATTGATGCGCCAGCATATAGCAGGTTTCATCGTAGAAAGCCTTTTCGTCTTCCGCACTTTCAAAGTATTTATTGCGCCTGCCCCAATCAAGCCAGGTATAGGCAAGACGGTGGAAAACCTGCCTCGCGTCATGCTCCGCGCCGTCATCGGGCAGAATAATACCCGGGTCTTCCGGATTTTCACCGGCCGCGCCAATGCCCCATTTTTTCCATTCGTAAATTTTATCCGATGGAATTCCGGCTTTTCGGAAATATTTCTGCGCCAAAATATCCGAGGCAATCTGACTCCAGAAGGCCGGCACAATGACAGCCTCCTCGGAAAAAATCGCCTTGCCATTGGGGTTGCGAATCTCGCTCTTCCGCCGCTCCCAAACAATATCATGATACGGACCGCTCTTGCGATCCGTGAAAAAACGACTAATTTTCATTCCCAAATCCCTTTTTGATTGTATCTTATGACCACACAGATAGCGGTAGATTTCCAAGCATACACTATATGGAGCGTAGAATCAAGATATTTTATCCTAATTTTGCAGCGCGCCGCAGGCGGTCGTTAATTGCCTCTCCAAGCCCTTCCAATGGGACAAGTTGGGCGAAAATTCGTGAAATTTTAAGGGAATCCAGCTCATGGAGGGTTTCAAAGAGGCGGGAGGCGGCTTCCAGAGTGTTCCCTGATGGGGAAAGTACCCTGATAACAGCTTTAGCGGACGGTCTTGGGGACAGAGATTCAAACCAAGTGTTCCGGGAAGGGCTGTCAAAAAAGAGAAAGGCGTCTCCCGGCTTCCATGGCAGGTTGAAAATGTCATTTTCTGAGAAAACCGACAGAGGCGTGCGGGGAGCATAGTGGCTTTTTAGCTGCCCGGGGGAGATAAATCCGCTTTTTGGAGTATTTTTCGCGTCTTCCGCCGTAAAAAAGCCGTCCTGCACAGAGCCGATCAATTCTTCGATTTTTTCTTTCGGTGTACCGCCGGGTCTTAAAATCTTTATTTTTTCACTTGTCATATCCAGTACGGTGGATTCAACGCCGATCCGGGCAGGGCCGCCGTCCAGGATCATATCGGCTTTTTCACCAAGGCCATCCCGCACATGCTCTGCCCTTGTGGGGCTTAACGCCCCGAAAGGATTGGCGCTGGGAGCCGCCACCGCCCCTCCGGCAAGAGAGATAAGTTCAACGGCAGCCACAAGACCGGGAAGCCGGAATGCGGCAGTGGACAGCCCTGCGGTGGCAATGCCGGGAATTTTTTCACTTTTGGGCAAAACAAGAGAGAGAGGGCCTGGCCAAAGATTTTCTGCAAGCAGAAAAAGTTTACGCCGGGTTTCACTGTTAAGAAGGGAAAGATTTGCCGCATCCTCAAGCGTCCCGGAAGAGGCGATGTGGATAATGAGGGGATCAAAGCGTGGACGACCCTTGGCTTCAAATATCCTTGCAAGGGCTGCGGGATTGTAAGCGTCCGCGCCGAGACCATAGACGGTTTCGGTCGGAAATGCCACAAGTCCGCCTGAACGCAAAACCTCCGCCGCCCGCTTGAGGGATTCGGGGGAAACTGAAAGGAATTCCATCCGCTAAAGGATACTATGGGTAATTAGCACTGAATAGTAGGCAGTACAATGCTTCGATGTGTGTTATCAGTTGTGTTATCAATTTTTGAAAAAAACTGGGCGTATGAGATTTTATGCTTAAATCTCAAAGTCGGTCAGATCGGTAATTTGCGCCGTTTCTACATTCAGTACTTTTAGATTAAACCGGCGAAGGCTTTTTTCTCCGCTAATCCAACAGAGCACCATATATTTAACGCCAAGCTGATGGCCTATCGATACGGCTGTATCATCACTCACATTTCCGGTCAATTGGAATTGCTGTTCAGCATCAATCAATGATTGATTAAAACGGTCAACTACCTGTAACTTTCCCGCTTGAACAACGATCTTGGTCAGTTGTTCCACAACATAATCAAGCATATTGTGTTCAGCGGCGCTTGTTTTCATAATCGTAATATTTGCTCCTAACGGCAGTTTTGAATTGAGCGCGTTATTCGCATTTCTGACCGCTTTGTCAGCCAATCCGCTTGTATCGCTGAAAAGCTGAGCCAATCTATCACGGGCGGCAATATCACTTGCGATAGACTCCCTTAAAATGCCGGCATTTGTCATGGCGGCAACGCTGCCGTATTCGCCGCTGATTTCATCAAATTGCCTTATAGCCTCCTCATAATTGTTGTTCTTGACAAGAGCCAGAGCCGTCTTCATCCTCTGTTTCAAATCTTTATCTTTTGATGTCTCATTCATTAATCTGCGGCTCGTGCTGACTATAGTCGGAACGATGTCTTGCTGCAAGGTTCGCATTTGAGAATCAACAATTCTCTTTGCAAGCGTCAGCGTATCGGTAACAGCAGCAGCCGATTCCGTACTGGAAGCGCCGTTTGAACCCTGTTTATTTACGGTCCCAACCGGCATATCAGTCCTTGTGCTAATGATGTTATACATAAATGTCAAAGAAACATCACGGCTATAAGTGATTTGGGTATAGGTATTCCCCTCTTTATCTGTTTTCTCTTTACTCGCCTTCGAATCTGTAGATACGATACTCCTAATCTCGCCGGTAAACACGCCGTCCGCATTCGGATCGGTAGGTGCTACAATGGTAAACTTTCCAGCCGCCGTAATTAACTGCATCGCTTTGTCTGTCATATACTGAGTAAGCTGCGCGCCGACAGAACCGCCAACCCCGCTTTTATCTTCAAACGGCTTGACAGCCAAACGCTGTATGTTGCTTGTATCTATTGTAGGCGGCCTTACCGACTTGATAGGCACGTATGTGGCGCATCCTGCCAGACATAAAGCTAACACTAGCGCAAAAATTTTTGTGATGGTCTTCATTGGATTCTCCTTTTGTTAATTGTCTGTCCAAAATGATATTTCTATTTTTTATATTGTTCTATGTAATTAACTATAGCTGCTTTAATTTCAAATTCATATGTTGATTCTAGAGATATCAGTAAAAATTGTCAAGGAAATGTCCTTTAAGCGAAGCGGCAGCGTATCACGCCTTTTGCCGGCGCCGTTACCCCTGCGTTTGTCTTCCTTCACGAATCTCTTTCATTGCCTCATTAATTTCCTGCGCAAATCCTTGAAATAATTCCTGATGATACTCTCCGGCATACAAGCATCCCTGGATTTTGCCATCATCTCCCTCTTGTAATTCCAGAAGTTTGAAATCCTGTGGAAGATGGGGCACAGTAACTGCAATGTAAAGTTCACAGTTGTTGATTGTTTTTGGGCAAATAACAAAGTATTCCTTGTCATCCCACCCTACTATATGTCCTTTTATATCTGTCATATTTATCGTAGTTCGAATCTATGCTTTCTCAAATCGCTATTTCAAATTCTGAAAATATTTTGGTTTTCGACAGCAGAATTTCTTCGATATCATCTTTTCTCAACTCTTCCCTTACAGTTATTTCTACCAATTCCTTAAGATTATTATATGCTTGCTCATAAGTATCGCCCTGCGTAAAGCAGCCCCTGATCTCAGGACAAATTGCAAAGTAGGCGCCATTGCTTTGTTCTGAACATACCATTGATAATTTTGCGTTCATAGAAAATCTCCTTTCTATCGCTTCAAATAATCATAAATCATAGCACTAGAAAGAGGATATATAAAATGTTCAAAAACTGCCCGCAATCCCCTGCTAAAACCTTCGTATTGCACGAACTTGGTACCTTTCGTTAGGAGGAGACCATGCCGCATTAATACTTTTCTCTGAACCATCAGAGAAATCAAGAAAATATACATAAACATACATGACAGAGGATGACCAATAATTAGCAGATTTAAGGTCAGCAAGTCCTTGCAAGTACAAATTATTATACATATAAAGTAATTCATCAAGGCTTGGTAAATACCAATCATTGAAACCACTTACTGTGAGTTCATTACAAAGCCAAGCTGCAGAATTAATGCCACCGCCTTCTCTTTTAAACACAACAATGAATTTATTCGTGTTTTCTTTACCATCTCCAACTTTTCGATTCCCTTCCACTGCCTGCCAATTACTGAATGTTATTGCAGCTGTACGCTCTGTTGTTACCGGAGCTGCCTCCAGATACCTCCATCCGCCTGAGTTGTTTCCCTTGTCGTAGAAGACAATACCCCCAGCAGGCCCTTTATCACCGATCTTATACGTGGGAGCAGGAGGAGTTGCTGGCGCAGGAGCCGTAACCGGGGCAGAGTACTGTGCAGAAGTTGACATCGGAGCTTGCGCAGTTAAAGCTCTCGGCGCGGCAGCCGTCGCCGCTGTTTTGCCGCCGGTAAGCAATGCCGCCATGATAGTATCGTTTATGATATTTGCCCGGTACTGAACATCCACGAGGCGTTTTGTACGTTCAGCACACGAATCGCGATCCGGTAAAACCCGCCCATGTCGGTAAGGGAACCGGATATAATTAACTGCGCACCCAACATACGCCCCAACGCCTGCATGGAATCATCCCCCACTTCACCGGAAAATTGAAAGTCAAATTCACTGCGGATAAGGTCTATTTCCTTGCGATCAACAACAATAAGTTTCCGGCTTTCCACAAGGTTTGCCGAAAGTTCGTCCAGCGCGTAGCCGGAAAACTTGTCATGAGGAGAGTTAAAATTGAGCGGGGCAATTTTTGCCCCCGCCGGAATCCTTTCATCTATACGGTCGGCGGCTTCTTTAAGCGCCTGATCCAGCGTCATGCCATCGGAACTTGCCGGTTTTGCTCCACCGGCACAACCCATAACGAACATAATAATGGGGATAAGTGCAAAAACTGCTTTTTTCATAAAAACTCCTGTATGTGAGTAAATCTGTTGGCTATGTTAGAATTTTGGTGTATTTTAGTTAATGGGGCGCATTGCCTCATAAATAATCTAGCCGAAAAGGGTGTTTGCCTCAAAAGATAAAAATTAGCCCAATTTTCACTGGTTCCTGTCGGAGTTGGAGGAACAAATTATTGATTAAAAAAAGAATGATAAGACTTGATTAGGCACTTGTTGCATTTGCAAATAATCTCTTGGAAAGTAATTAGCATTGACATTATAATGATAATATAATTATAATGTATATATGAGAATAATTTGGGATGAAGCTAAAAATAAGGAAAACATACGAAAACACAAAGTTTCATTTGAAGAGGCTCAGACAGTATTTCATGATCCTAAAGGTAAACTTATTGCGGATCCCGATCATTCTATCGAAGAAGACAGGTTCATTATTTTAGGATTGAGTAATATGTTACATCTGCTGGTTGTATGTCATTGTTACAGAGAAAATAATGAAACTATAAGAATAATTTCAGCCAGAAAAGCAACAAAAACTGAATCAAAATATTATGGAGGGTAACAACATGAGAAAAGAGTACGATTTTTCTACGGCGAAACCTAATCCGTATATAAAAAAATTACGGAAGCAAATCTCAATACGCATAGATACGGACACAATTGATTATTTCAAAAGAAAAGCAGAAGAAACAGGAATCGCATATCAAAACTTAATCAACTTGTATTTGTCCGATTGTGCTGTGCATTCCCGAAATGTAAATATTGTATGGAAATAGATACGTTTTCCACCGCCTTGACACCCCTACCATTCGCGAGGCATGAATCCTTCGGGGATGGTAATTTTTACCGTGTCGCCGGTTTGTTCTATGACATAAAAGCCTTTTTCGTGCGCATAGTCCCGTACCGAATCGAGCATTATTGCGCCGGCTACCGCACCCCGGAATTTGCGTGTATCGTTACGGGCATCTGCGCGGCGGCGGAGAATATCTATCCGGTTAATATGAGCATCTACATCTTTTGGGAGCGGCTTTGCTTTGATCTCAACCACCATGATCGTGTCGCCGTTTTCCAGAATTAAGTCAACTTCTGCGATTGTTTTTCCCGACGTATCCTTGATTATCCTTCCAGCCAATGTTTCTTCAAAGGTAAAGCCCAGCTCATTGAATTTTTCCTGAATACTGGGAGCGACAAGGTGTTCGGCAAGTTCGCCAAACCGGTTGCCCAACTCGCCTATGCGCCGGTCGGTCTCTGCCATACGCCTGGCGGTTTCTTTCATTTGCCGGTCTGTTTCTTTGATTTGCTCCTTGAGCTCCTCCATCTCACGGTCTGCTTTTAACTGCCGCCTGTCTGCTTCCAGCTTCCGCTGATTGGATTCTTCAGATGTTTTTCTGAGCCATTCCCATGCCTGTTCAGGTGTCCAGCCCTGCTGGTGATTCGGAAGTGCCGCTGTTGTTTCCATTTTTCTCTCCACAAAAAAGTATAATTTAGTATGTACTGTCCGTCCACACTAACAGCTTCAAAGTTTTTTTGAACTGTTACTTATTATATGGCGCGAGCATGTATCGTACCTTTGGTACGCACGCTTTAGTCAGAGGATAAAAATGCGGGTTTAACGGCTCGCTTGACACCTCCTTTGAGCCTCACTACACTACAAAAGTGGGTGATGGGGAACTTCTGCGCCTCGCAGGAATTAAAAAAAACTTTGGCAACGTGGAAGTCCTGCGGGGCCTTGACCTTTGCGCCGGACGCGGGGAATTTATCACTCTTTTGGGATCATCCGGCTGCGGCAAAACCACTACGTTGAGAATTATCGCAGGTCTTGAAAGCGCCGATTCGGGGCAGGTCTTCATTGACGGAAAGGATGTGAGCGCTCTGGAGCCGGACAAACGCGGCGTGAACATGGTTTTTCAGAATTACGCCCTCTTCCCGCACATGAATGTCGAACAGAATACCGGTTATAGCCTGAAGCTGAAAGGAACGCCCAGAGCGAAAATAAAAGAAGCTGTCGCGGAAGTTCTCGCGCTGGTAAGGCTTTCGGGCTTCGAGAAAAGGAAACCGGATGAGCTTTCAGGCGGCCAGAGGCAGCGTGTGGCAGTCGCAAGAGCGGTGATTAACCAGCCAAAGGTGCTGCTTTTGGATGAGCCGCTTGGCGCGCTTGATTTGCAGCTCCGCCGCCAGATGCAGATTGAATTAAAGCGGCTGCAAAAACAGCTTGGCATAACCTTTATCTATATTACCCACGATCAGGAAGAAGCGCTCACCATGTCGGACAGGATTGCCGTTATGCGAAACGGGGTCATCGAACAGATCGGCAGCGCGGCGGAAATCTACACCAGCCCCAGGACTGCGTTTGTGGCAAAATTTGTCGGAAACGCGAATCTGCTTACCGGCAGCAACGGAGAATGTTTTGCGGTGCGGGAAGAGAATACAATACTTACTCCCGCCGGCGCGGCGGATTCGCCGCTTGGCGTTGCCGCCGTAGTTACAGGCAAGCACTTTACCGGCGGACTTTTGCGCATCAGTGCACGGCTGAAAACAGGGGAAGAAATATGCGCTTCCGTTCAGGGTATAGATGCCCCGTTTGAAGAAGGCGATGATGTGATTGTAAGCTGGCGCCGCGCAAATGCGGTAATGGTAGATCGTGAATGAAAAAAACTTTAGCGCGCGCCAGCCTCTCTCTTACCCGCGGCGCACACGGCTGCCTATTCCCCACATCCCTCATCCCAATGTATCTCTTTACCCTGCTCTTTGTCCTTGGTCCGTTGATCTACATGCTGGCTTTAAGTTTTATGCGGCGGCAGGGTTCGTGGGGTGTGGAAGCGGTTTTCTCTCTGCAAAATTACAGGCGCATCTTTGAGCCGGTGTACCTTGAAACATTCAAACAGTCAATCAAACTTGCGCTCTTAACCACCGTTACGGTGATACTGGTCGGCTACCCGTTCGGCTATTTTATGGCGCGCCTTGAGCCGCGCTGGAGAAGCAGAATAATGATCCTCCTTATCATACCATTCTGGACAAGCGCACTTATGCGGCTGTACGGCTGGATCATCATGTTCAGGGCAAACGGCGTACTTGATTCAATGCTGATGCGGCTGCGCATAACAGGTGAACCTCTGCGGCTGTTGTACACCTATCCTGCGGTAGTAACCGGCATGATCTACGGTCTTTTGCCGTTCATGATCTACTCGGTTTTTGTGAGCGCGGAAAAGCTTGACCGGAACCTTATTGAAGCGGCAAGGATCATGGGGGCAAGCAGCATCCGCGGCTTTTTCACAATCAGCCTGCCCCTCACCATGCCGGGGCTTTTTTCAGGCGTTATTCTCACATTTATCCCTTCAATGGGATTGTACTTTATCGCCGACATTCTGGGCGGCAACAAGGTGGTTCTTGTTGGCAACCTTATCCGCGATCAGCTTTTGAATGTCCACAATTGGCCGTTTGCCGCAGCCCTCAGCGTTGTGCTGATGGCGCTCACTTCGCTTTTCCTGTACTTGTACCGGCTTGTTACGCGCTCAGGCGAGATTGAGGGGCTGGTATGAAAAAACGCAACTTATTTCGCCTTTACATCGGCATCATTCTCGTCATTATCTATATCCCAATTGTGCTTGTTATTGTTTATTCTTTTAACCAGAGCAGGTTAAGCGCCATGTGGAACGGCTTCAGCCTGCACTGGTACCGCGAACTTTTCCGCGACCGCTCCATGTTCGAGGCGCTTCGTAACAGCCTTGTCCTCGGCCTGCTCACGAGTCTTTCTTCCGCAGTAATCGGCACTTTGGGCGCTTCCGGCATGGCACGGCGCAAAAGCAGCGCGGCGGGAAAAGTTACGGAGTACCTTTCAATACTGCCGATAATGACGCCGGAAATAATTTTAGGCATGACCTTCCTGGCTTTTTTCTCACTGTTTGCCCTGCCCTTTGGAATGGTAACGCTTGTTATTGCGCATACCGCGTTCTGCGTTCCCTATGTGTACCTTTTGGTCAAAGCCCGGCTTGCGGGTCTTGAAAAAAGTTATATCGAAGCTGCGAGAATCATGGGAGCTTCGGATATGCGGGCATTTTACGACATCACCCTGCCGCTTGTCCTTCCTGCGGTTGTTTCGGGAATGTTGATTTCTTTCGCGATGAGTTTTGACGATGTGATTATCAGCGTCTTTGTCGCCGGAGTGCATACCAACACCCTGCCTATGAAAATTTATTCTCAGATAAAAACCGGAATTACTCCCAAAACCAACGCAATGTGTACGCTCATCTTTGTTTTTACCGTGATAATGTGCCTCGCTTCCGCAGCCCTGGCAAGGCAGAAAAGGAACAAGTAATCATTATCGAAACACACAATAAAGCAAAATTTGTTATTTGGTCAACCCGTGCCCAAAGGGGTATATTACTTCTCCGTTTATAGTTTTCCGCCAGGTGTACGGTGTTCGACCGGAAAAATCACGATCGCCAAATAACACATCGGCAATACCATCGCCCTCGGTGCCCGGCAGCCATGCGGCGACAAAAGCGTCCCATTTTTTGTATTCATCACCGATGGTCATGGGGCGGCCTGATAACATGATAACTATCACCGGGCAGTCATGAGCATATACTTCCTTCAGCATATCTTTGTCCATTTGACGAATGTTGATATTGTTGAGGCGATCCCCGTCTCCTTCCGCATACGGCCCCTCTCCAATCACTGCGATAACTGCATCAAAATTTCCTTTTTCCTTTCCGTTACCTGCATAAGTGATGGCTGCCTTATCTTTTACTGCTGCTTGTATGCCCTCAAGCACAGTTGTACCTTTAGTAATGCGCCCGAGCTTGCCCTGCCAGGTGATCGTCCATCCGCCGCATTGCATACCAATATCATTTGCGCCCTGTCCGGCAACCAGAATACGTTTACACTCAGAGAGTTTTGCAATAGCGTTATTTTCGTTTCGCAGCAGCACGAGCGATTCTGAAACCATTGCGCGCGCCGCCGCCCGGTTTGCATCCGTGCCAACTGCGCCGGCTTTTTTTATCTGCGGCGAATCGAACATACCGATGCTTTGCTTGAACCTGAGGATACGCAATACCGCATCGTCAACGCGCTCCATCGGAATGGTTCCTTCATTGACTGCTGCCTGTAAATGCCGTATAAATGTTACCCAGTTATTGCGTCCGTTGGTGGCCATAACCATGTCAACGCCCGCATTGATTGCGTTGGCAATCTGCGCTTTGTAACTGCCGCCAGACAATTGCATAACCGCACCCCAGTCGGAAATGACAAACCCTTCAAACCCCATTTCGTCTTTTAACACATTGGTCAGCAGCTCTTTACTTTCATGCATTTTAATCCCGTTCACGCTTGAAAATGAAGGCATCAGCGACATCGCCCCCGCGTCAATGGCCGCCCGGTACGGCGGAAGGAGACGATCAATTCCGGCGCGATCCAACAGCGCATTGCCCTGATTGCGTCCGTCTATCGTCTGCCCTTCACCCAGAAAATGTTTCATGCACGCAGCAGCTCCGTTGTCCTGAAAGCCTTTGATAAATCCGGCGCCCATAAGCGTAACAATGTCCACGTTCTCGCTGTAACATTCGTAGGTTCTGCCCCAGCGGATATCTTCTGCCACGCCGAGTACCGGCGCAAAATTCCACGGCACGCCGGTTGCCAGCATTTCCTCTGCGGTAATGCGCCCAGCAGTGTACGCCGCCTCTGCGCCTTTCTGCGGATCGCCTGCCGCGATTGCACCCAGCCCTATGTTATGCGGGACAACTGTTGCGTTTAACACAATTGCATGACCATGCACAGCGTCAAGCCCGTAAACAACCGGAATACCGAGCCGTGTTTTGAGGGATTCATTCATAAAAGAGTTGACCATGGCAACCCAGCCTTCCGGCGTATTTTGCGCCGGTGTTGAACCGCCGCCGCTTAAAACGCTGCCCAGTGCGTATTTCATAACATCGCCTTTGAGCAAATCCACCCGTTCGGCTTGTGTCATCTGACCTGCCTTTTCGGCCAGTGTCATTGATGCGACCAGCTCTTCAAGTGTATTCCAGGCGGTGGCTTCCTTCACGCCATCGCCCGTAAACATTCTGCTGCGGCATGCCGTTTGTACAAACAGCAGGTTCAATATGAGCAAAAATGAAAAAAAAGTATATCGCAACTTCACGGTATCCCCCTTAATTTTACATATTCAGATATACCATTGTACTATGATTCAAGAAAGCGTTGTAGGCGGTCAGGTTGATTTTTGCTTTTATTGGCTTGAAAAAATAACCGGTAACAAATAACCTGAATATAGGCGGGAAAGTGCGCCAACGGTGAGGAGGCAGGTCATGAAATGGTTCGAAAATATAAAAATACGAAACAAGCTGTTTATCGTGTTCGGGATACTTGTTTTCATCATGATTTCCTTTGCTGTATTTGCCGTTACGCGGATTGTCATTATAGGCAATCATTACAATGAACTGATCAACACTCATCAGTCGCGGCAAATTCACATAACGAACGCAATTGCAGACGCTTACGGGCTGCGCGTACTGAACCTTTCCAAGGGATACTTGCTGGAAGATGATCATTTCAAGGATGTGGTTATAAGGATACTGGAAAATTACGGGGAAAGCTCCGATTCGTTTATCGAAAACCTTAACAAATACCGCACAGGCATGCTTGCCGATCCGGGCTTGTCCGAGTCGGAGAAAAGGCAGCGTTTGGCTATGGTGAACGGTATTGAAGAAACGTTCGCCAGATATGCTAAAATCACATCGAAGCTCGAAGACGCTGTTGCGAATAACGATAAACAGGAAGTGCTCCTGATTTTTGAAGAGGCGATACCTGTAGGAAACGAGCTTATCGATAAAACACAGGACTTCCGCGATTTGGTCTTTTATACAACCAGGCTCAAGTCCGCCCAGACAATGGATGATACTGCCAATACCGTAATCATAATTCTTGCAGTAACTGTCGTCTTCTTTTTTCTCTCAGCTTTTATTCTGCTTTTTACATTCAGCAGCATTAACCGGCCCTTGTTAAAACTGGAAAAGGCAGTAAAGGAAATTGCGAGCGGGAATCTTGCGTGCGCGGTCAGGATTGAACGCAAAGATGAACTGGGGATGCTTGCAAACTGCATAGGTGACATGGTAGATAAGATTTCCGAGCATAACAAAACAATGGCAATCATGGATAACCTTGACTCCATGATATGCGTCTGCGACCTTGACTACAATTTACTGTACATGAACAAGCACCTCGCGGATACATTTGATCTTGACAGGGAAAAATGTCTTGGACAAAAATGCTACAAAACTACAAAAAACAAGGATGCACCCTGCGAGTTCTGCCAGCTTGCGGAACTGCTGCCGCAGAAAGATTCATTCCCGTCCCAATATTATGAGTACCAGTGGGACGACTCTCTTAATATGTGGGTCGGCGGCAGCGCTTCGATTATCCGCTGGGTAGACGGTTCTATGGTTTTTTTCCGGTCGGCAAGGGACGAGACGCAGAAAAAGCAGCAAGAAGAGATGCTTGAAGACGCCCTTGAAACGGCAAAAACCGCATCAACTGCGAAATCTTCCTTCCTTGCAAATATGAGCCACGAAATCCGCACGCCGATGAATGCGATCATGGGTACTGCTGAAATCAAACTGCGCGATGATGATCTTGCGCCCGGTATTAGGGAAGCGCTGAATATGATTTACAATTCAGGCGATTTGCTGCTCAGTATTATCAACGACATACTTGACTTGTCAAAAATAGAAGCCGGCAGGCTGGAACTGTCGTCGAATAACTACGAAGTCGCCAGCATGATCAATGACACCGTAACGCTTAACATGATGAGGATTGGTTCTAAGCCCATTGAGTTTGTACTGAATGTTGATGAAAACACTCCCTCTGTCCTGTTCGGAGACGAACTCCGCCTTAAACAGATTCTGAATAACCTGCTTTCCAACGCGTTTAAGTATACAAAGAAAGGTATGGTCAGGCTGTCGGTTTCCGCTGAAATAGGAGATGAAGAGAATATAACCATTGTTTTCACTGTGGACGACACGGGGCAGGGAATGAGCGATGAGCAGGTTGCAAGGCTCTTTGACGAGTATTCGCGTTTTAACATACAGGCAAACCGTACAACCGAAGGCACGGGACTTGGCATGAGCATTACGCGAAACTTAATACAGATGATGAACGGCGTTATCTCCGTAAAAAGCGAGGTGGATCAAGGATCAGTGTTTACCGTGCGGCTGCCGCAGAAGAGTACCGGCTCAGGGGTATTGGGCAGAGATCTGGCGGAAAGCCTTCAGAAATTCCGCGTAAGCAGCGCAAAGCAGATACAAAGAGCGCAGTTAGTATACGATCCGATGCCGTACGGCAAAGTTTTGATAGTAGACGATGTTGAATCAAACTTGTACGTTGCAAAAGGGCTGATGACGCCTTATGAGCTGTCGATTGAAACCGCAAGGAGCGGATTTGACGCGCTGGATATAATCAAGGGCGGCAATGTGTATGATATTGTCTTCATGGATCACATGATGCCCAAAATGGACGGCATGGAAACCGTTAAGCTTATCCGCAAGTGGGGATATACTCACCCGATTGTCGCGCTGACAGCGGACGCGGTAATCGGACAATCGGACATATTCCTTGCGAACGGTTTTGACGGCTTTATTTCCAAGCCAATCGACATACGCCAGCTTAACGCCGCGCTGAAAAAATATGTGCGCGACAAACAGCCGCCGGAAGTGATCGAGGCTGCCAATCGTGAAAGGCAAGCCAAAAAAGCTGCCGCCGGTGAAGCGCCGCTTGCAACGCAGCCCGCATCAACGCCAATGGCAACGATGCCTGCATCAACGCCAATGGCGACTGATCCTCAGTTAGCTGAAATCTTTGTCCGCGATGCAAACAGCGCCATAATAACGCTGGAATCTGTATACAAAAAAGACAGCGCCGAAGACATACGGCTCTTTACTATTAATGTCCACGCGATGAAAAGCGCGCTGGCAAATATCGGCGAAAAGGAACTTTCAGCTTTTGCTCTCAGTCTGGAACAGGCAGGCCGTGAGAAAAACACCGCCGTAATGAGCGCCGAAACTCCGGCTTTTCTTGCTCAATTGCGCAGTACAATCGAAAAGCTTAACTCCCAAAAAGCGGTGGAACCGGAAGACAGCGAAACAATGGACGAAAGTGCGGCTGCCTTTTTGCGTGAAAAGCTCATCACGGTAAAAGAAGCCTGCGAGACCTATGACAAAAAAACCGCTAAAGCTGCCATTGCCGAACTAAAGGCAAAAACATGGCCGCGCCAAATCAGGGAACAGTTGGACAAAATGGCGGAGCATCTCTTAAACGGCGATTATGATGAACTTGCGCGTGTAGCTGAAAAATTGTAGGATACGGTAATGGTAAAACGTATCCTGTTAATTTACGGCTTTGCTGCCGCCATGATTGCACTCCTTTCCGGCTGCGACATACCCGACCCATACGCTGAAATGCACAGGCAGCTCCACAAAACGGTTACTTTTATGAGCAACGGTAGCATTGTAAGTAAGCAAACGGTTTTTTATGGCAATACGGTAAACGAACCGGCGAACCCGAAAAGAGCAGGGTATGATTTTGAAGGCTGGCATCGTGATAACAACACATTCAGCGATAAATGGAAATTTGCCACTGGTGTGACCGAAAACATAACCCTGTATGCCCAGTGGACACCTGCAAAAGCGGGTCTCTACCTGAAAAAGAATTCCGCTTACATCCTCATTAATTCAGTCAGTCCCAATAATGTTAATGAGGCTGTTAACCATGTGAACGCAAACGCCGGCGCCGGAGAGTACCTCCTGCTCATAGACGAAGACATAGTCGGCACATTGTCCCAGACACTGGGAGCAAACGCCCGCCTCAGCATTGGAGGGTTGGGTAACGAACGAACGATAAGCTTTAGTAATAATGGCGTGCTTTTTAAAGTGAGTGGAAACAACGCCAGCCTCTCCCTGAGGAATAACATCACCCTTAAGGGGTTCGGTTATGTTGGTGCTATTGGCGTTTTCGTATCGGGCGGCACATTCACCATGCAGAGTGGCGCTCAAATTACCAATTTTAGTAGTAATGGCGTAAAGGTTGGAAACCCCAGCGAAGGCACGACTGGCACATTCACCATGACGGGCGGCATTATCAGCGGCAACGAGGGCAATGGGGTGTTTGTTGACAATGGCAGATTTACTATGAGCGGGGGCAGTATTACAAACAATAATGTTACCTATGAGGATGCACTTAAAACGGATGCACGCATTCACGAAAGAAGCACATTCACTCTGTCCGGCAACGCGACCATTGGCACGCTTACTTTGTATGCAGATGCTTATGATAATGCCGCTGTTTCGATACGCTCAGACTGGACAGGCAGTGTCGTTAAGCTCAATCTGGCAGGAAACGATAGCGGTATAAATGATGTAAATGATGTAATCGGCTTTTGGGAAAACACCCCGGTTATTACAGGCAATGGGCTTAATGACGCAAACATCAAAAAGTTCCCGCTGGGGTGGTTTCATACCACCGGCTTTGCCACCCAGCTTATCAGCGACACGCACTATATTGACTTGGTAGATGATGAGGGTATTTTGCGGAAGTCCCCAACAGGCGCAGGTGCAGGTACAGCGGATGCCCCCTTCTTAATCTTCGCCGAGGCGGACTTACGAGGGGTAGGCAAAGGCATCAACGGTTGGAGTCTTTCTGCCCATTACGAAATGGTGAATGACATCACACTGGCAGGCAACTGGACATCCATAGGCAGCAGTGATACCTCCTTTACCGGCATATTTGACGGCAATGGGAAAACCATTAGTAATCTCGCTATCAGTGCATCAACGGATTATAATGGAATGTTTGGCAGTATAGGCGCAAGCGGTGTGGTGAAAAACCTCGGCTTGATCAATTGCGATATTCGCGGCAGAAGTTATCTCGGCGGTGTGGCGGGGGACAATGCCGGTACCGTACAAAACTGTTACGTTACGGGTACTGTCCGTTCTAATGGCGGCACTGCTCCAGTGCGTATCGGCGGTGTGGCGGGAAACAATACCGGCACCGTGCAAAACTGCTACTCCACGGCAACTGTTTCTGGTTATAACGATGCCGGCGGCGTGGTAGGGTACAATACCTCAAGCGGCATGGTACAAAATTGCTATGCCACGGGCAATGTGACCATTACTTCCAATTCAGATTCTAGCTATGTAGGCGGTGTTGTGGGAAGAGCGCAAGGTACAGGTACGGTACGAAACTGCGTTGCGCTGAACCCGAATATCACTACGAATAGTGCCAACAACAATAACTCCGGGCGTGTATTATTCTTTAATGGAGCAACTGTGTCCAATAACTATGCCCGCAGCGATATGCAGCGGAACAATATAAATGCTGCATGGGTTAGCAGCCATACCGGCAAAGACGGCGCAGGCATTACGGCGGTTCAATTCAACAGCCAAAACTGGTGGACAAACGCAGACAACTGGAATACAACATCCCCAGCCGCCGCCTGGGATTTTTTCAATGTCTGGGAATGGGACACGAGCGGGACACCGCCAAGAAACCTTCCCAAACTGAAGAATGTGGGCGGTCAGTGAGAGAAAGCGGCGGCTCGGTGTGCTGGTTGAAAGTCACTTTATGCTCAGGGTTGAGTAAGCACCGGCACGGTTGGTGAGACAAATTCAGCCCGAATTTGCTATCAATACCGGGCGGGGAACGATTACCGGCCTTTTTGCCATTTATCCGTCAGCCGCAGTATCCAATGACGCAAACCTGAGAGAAAGTGATAAATCGCACATATCTTGCTCTTTTTTCCGTTTTGTGGTATATTTACGGATAATTATGTCAAAGCGTTTCTTGTTTGTCAGCTTTGTTGCCGCCCTGACAGCCCTGTCCGGCTGCGACATACCCGACCCCTACATGGAGATGTATAACCAGCTAAACCGGTCAAAATTGAAAGGACCCGGATACTGTAGTGTTACATGGCACTTTAACAGCGGCACACCGGCACAGGGCAGCATCTATCCCCAACAGGTGAAAAAAGGAACAGTACTTGATAGCCCCAGCCCCAATCCAACCAAAGACGGCCATATCTTTGGCGGCTGGTACAGCGATGCGGGGTTTAACACAGAGTACAACTTTTCCGTTCCGGTTACAAAAAATATCACCCTCTATGCCTACTGGGCAGAGTACGGCAATGGCACAGAGGGCGCCCCCTTTATCGTGCATGATACACCCACTCTTCAAAAGGTCGGCTCCGGTATAGCCGACTGGACTCTGTCGGCGCATTACAAGATGATAGCGAACATCACATTGGAACTGCCTCCTGTAAACGGAACTAACTGGACGCGCATAGGCTATGGTGAGCCCTTCACCGGAACCTTCGATGGCAATGGAAAAACCATCACCGGCTTACGTATCGACGTAAGCAGTGATACTCAGGGAATGTTTGGCGTGATAGGTCCAAACGGCGTAGTAAAAAACCTTGGGCTTGTCAACTGCAGTGTTTCCGGCTATCAATCGGTAGGCGGCGTGGTAGGACAGAATATGGGCAAAATAGAAAACTGCTACACGACGGGTACAGTTAAAGGCACTTCTTCTATCGGCGGTGTGGCGGGTACTAATGAAAGCGGTACCATACAAAACTGCTACGCAACAGGTAGTGTATCCGGTACTAACTATGTCGGCGGCATAGCGGGGATGAATAACGGTACTATAAAAAATTGTTACGCTACCGGCAATGTTTCCGGTTCCAGCACTGTCGGCGGCATAGTGGGGCAAAATGGCGGTACCATACAAGACTGCTATGCGACGTGTAGAGTTGACGGCTCTGGTGATAATGTTGGTGGTGTGGTGGGGTACAATGATAGTGGTGCTGAAATACAAAATTGCTCCGCCACAGGTCCTGTATCTGGTTCAGGAAACTATATCGGCGGCGTGGCAGGGAGCAATGGCAGCAACGGCACCGTACAAAACTGTTATGCCACAGGCAATGTTACCAGTGATACTGGCGTAGCGGGCGGCATAGCGGGACACAATAATGGCGGCACTATACAAAACTGCTACTCCAGGGGTAGTGTTGAAGGCTCCCAAAGTGTCGGCGGCGTGGCAGGAGAGAATAGCGGCACGGTACAAAACTGTTATGCTACGGGCATTGTTTCTGGCGATTCCGAATCCGGCGGTATAGTGGGGTACAATATTGGAGGCACGGTGCAAAATTGCGTTGCACTGAATCAGAGTATAAGCGTAATAAGCGGTGCTATTGGGCGTGTAGTGGGATTTAGCCATAACAATAACGAAATACTGACAAACAACTATGCAATGAATGATATGCAGTTGAACGGCACTATGCTAAATAATAGCATCGATCACGCAAGTATTGATGGCGCAAGCATTATTGCGGCTCAGTACAACAGCCAGGACTGGTGGGCAACCAGAGGTAATTGGAATACAACTCAAGGATCAGCCTGGAATTTTAACGAGGTTTGGGTATGGGACACGAGCGGACGCCTTCCAAAATTGCAGAATGTTGGCGTCCAGTAAAGCGTCAATAACTAAAAACAGTTATCCAAAACCCGTTAATTAACTGAAAAATGGAATAGCCTCTACATTTCTTTAATAGCTACAATTTCGTTATGTATGTGCGAAATGTTGTCATGAGCCTTTGCCTGTTCTTCATTTTTTCAGCCTGTGATATTGAAGACCCCTATATTAAAATGTACAACCATATCCACAAAACTGTTACTTTCGACAGCAGAGGCGGCGCCCCTGCTGGCAGCAAACAGACGGTGTTTTACGGCAACATGGTAAAAAAACCGGCAAGCCCGGTCAAAAGCGGCAATAACTTTAGCGGCTGGTACGCCAACAAGCAGTGTGCCGGGAAGCCTTACGATTTTAATAAACCGGTAACCTCAGATATGACATTGTATGCCGGGTGGGGAAAGAGCGGCTTGCAATACATCACCTACACCCTTGCGCAAGTCGGCGGCGCTGACAATACTGCAAATACTACCGGCATTACGTTTGCCTTCAGCGAATCTATCAACAGCCTTGGCGTAACAGCCGCCAACATTACCGTAACAGGTGCGGCGGAAAAAGGCTCGGCAACATTCACCGGTTCCGGCGCAAACTGGATGCTTTCACCTATAACGGTTTCATACGCAGGATTGGCAACCGTGACTATTTCCAAAACGGGCATTGAAGCGGACGGAAGAACGGTGCTCATGTACAAACAGGGCGAGACCGCCCCAGAATACTGGAATGTTGCCTGGCGCCTGAATGGCGGCACAGCGGCAACGGGTAGCGTGTATCCCGAACTGGCGGAAAAAGATTCCCCGCTTGCTAAACCCGATCCCGATCCAATCAGAACCGGCTATGTTTTTGAGAACTGGTGCAGTAATGCCGGCTTAACCACGGTATACGATTTTTCTTCCCCGGTTACCGCTGACATTACCCTCTATGCCAAGTGGAAAGAGCTAAGCAGCGCCGTCTCCTACACCGTTACATTTAACTCAAACGGCGGCAGCAGCGTTACTGCCCAGACAATTACTTCTTTGCCGCTCCGCTTACCGGAAACATCACTCTGTATGCCGGATGGATACCATACCCATTAGCCAATACAGGCGATCTTGGTAATTACTTATACTCGCTGCCTGCTAATAATGTCCTCACCCCCTATGTCCTTGAATTTAATGTGACCAATACAAATGGCATTGCAGCCATTCTTAATGCCAACCCGGGCAAATATGTTGTTCTTGACCTTTCAAACAGTACCAGCTTAAGCGCCATCGGAGGCGGGGCTTTCTACAATTGCAGTACCATTACCGGAATTATCATACCGGCCAATGTTACCAGCATTGGGATGGATGCTTTTGCAAACTGCGGAAACCTTACCAGCGTTACCTTTAAAGGAAATATAGAATATAGCAAATTTGATCAACAATCATCCTCCCCCGGTGCTTACTTGAGAATGGCGTTTTACGAATATAATCAAGCCAATGGAACGCCGGGAACGTATACCCGATCAAGCGGCGGTACGATATGGACAAGGACGCAGTAGGAGGGAGGAAGCAGGAGTGAGGAGTTAGTGTCGAAGACACTGCTACTTGCTCACTGACAACTGTTTACATCGCCGCACGGCGTTCCCTTACCACCGCAAGCCTTTTTTCAAGTTCAGCCGCCTGTGCGCCGTCAATAAGGTTTTTCAGCGCGCCAAGGCTTTCTTCAAACTGATCAATCCGTTGAAGAAGCGCCGTCCGGTTTTCGATAAAGAGTTCTGTCCACATGGGGACATTCAACATGGCAATACGGGTCAAATCCTCAAAACTGCCGCCGCCGAACCGGGTGATCGCGGTATCGGCTTCACAATCGATCAACGCCGATGCAATCACATGGCAAAGCTGGCTTGTAAAAGCGATCTTGCGGTCGTGTTCTGCGGGGCTGACTTCGGTGATGCGTCCAAATCCCATACGAAGAATAAGCTGTTTAAGAAATTCAAGATTCTCACGCTTGTTGCGGGGAAGAGGCGTAAGGATATAATTTTTCCCGCAGAAATCGCAAAGCCCGCAGTTGGCAAAACCGCTTTTTTCCGCGCCTGCCATTGGGTGGCCGGGAATAAAATCCGCATCTTCCCTGAATTTTTCAGCAGCTTCGGCAATCCTTGCCTTGGTTCCGGCAATGTCGGTTACAATGCTGCCCGGCTTAAAAGCGCTTTCCCATTTGTCAATAAAGTTTAACGCTGCCGAAGGGTTAAGGCAGAGGAAAACCAAATCGCATGATGAAAGCATCTCCCCCGCCCTGCCCGCTTCCCAGCCGCGGCCGATAACGCCTTCTTTTTGCGCGTAACTCAGTGTTTCGCCGTTCATGTCGCAGGAAAAAAGCCGCTCCTGCAAAACACCGCACCGGTTTCTAAGAGCATGAGCAATCGCGCCGCCCATAAGCCCAAGACCTACAATGCCGACATTACATTCTTCAACAGGCTTGTTCACTTAAATTGTCTTTCCTTCGATTGCGGCGTACTTTCGCAGAGTATTCATCAGCTCAGAAAATGAATCCGGCGTAAGCGACTGTTCTCCGTCACAGAGGGCGTGTTCGGGATCATTGTGAACTTCTACAATGATGCCGTCCGCTCCTGCGGCAATGG
The DNA here is from genome assembly GCA_031256035.1 of Treponema sp. Lineage (GTDB taxonomy): Bacteria > Spirochaetota > Spirochaetia > Treponematales > Breznakiellaceae > WQXQ01. Next base: position 38,537 of record JAIRRJ010000010.1, read on the forward strand.
CGGCTTTTGACATGGCAGGAACCATCGCGGCGATGCCGGTTGCGTGGCTTGGATCAACAATGACAGGCAGATGCGTCTTTTTCTTGAGCGCCGGAATAATCGCAAGGTCAAGCGTGTTTCTGGTAAAAGAATCAAAGCTGCGAATTCCGCGCTCGCACAGAACAATCCGGTCGTTGCCGCCCGCCATGACATACTCGGCTGCCATGAGCAGCTCAGTCATGGTAGAAGCCAGCCCACGTTTAAGCAGTACCGGCTTGCGGCTATGCCCCAGCTCTTTCAGCAGGTTGAAATTCTGCATGTTACGCGCACCAACCTGAATCACATCGACATCCTCAAACAATTCAAGCTGGCTGATCTCCATAAGCTCGGTAACAATCGGAAGCCCGGTTTCTTTTTTCGCTTCCACAAGAAGATCGAGACCGGCGCAGCCCATCCCCTGAAAACTGTAAGGGCTGGTGCGCGGCTTAAAAGCCCCGCCCCGCAGAAACGCCGCCCCCGCTTTTTTTACCGCCGAAGCGACCAGCACGATCTGTTCCCGGCTCTCCACAGAACATGGCCCCGCTATGACACCAAAAGCGCCGCCGCCGATCATCGCCCTTTTGCCCGTTGTCGGCAAATCAAGAACAGTATCCGCAGGATGGAAAAGGCGGTTTGCTTTTTTGTAAGGTTCCTGTACACGGATCACTTTTTCAACCAGACGGTTGACCCGCAGCGCTTCATCATTAATCGCGGAAGTGTCCCCCACAAGGCCAAGAACGGTCTGCGATGCGCCGTGCGAAAAGTCGATCTTTACGCCCTGCTTTTCCAGCTCCGCGGCGAACTTTTTTATCTCTTCCCGGCTAACGCCGGGCTTCATGGCTATTATCATTTTTTGAGCATTGCCTGTTTTTCAGGTTTTTTCAAGATACTTTGTTCTGCTTCTCCATGCGCCATTGAAACCAATCAGCTTTTACATTATTAGGAGAATTGTATGAAAACTATTTATCAAGCAGACACAAACACCGCTTCACCCCTGGAAATGTTCACCGATTTCAAAATCAGTTTAATGTTTTCGTTGGGTGAAACGTCTTTTTGCAGGGGGACTTGGGTTTCCAGGGCAAGGGCGGGAATGATAACAGCCCAGCGGCTGCCTTTTTTTTCCAGAGCGACTGCGTCCCATACTGAATCTTTTTTGCTGCAAAGATAAACCATTGTCCAGTGATTGCGGGAAGCGCGTTCAGCCTGAGTAACGGCGGCGGCGGCAGCTTCGCCGGCGCCCAACCGCGCCGATACTTCGTCTGCGGCAAGTGGTTTGCCGCCTCTCAAAAAGGCGCGGATTTGCAGATGCGCCAAAAGATCGGTGTAACGGCGCAGCGGGCTGGTAACCTGTGTGTATGTTTCAAGACCGAGACCCCAATGCCGCCCCGGTTTTGTAGAAATGGTTCTTGGCCTCATGCAGCGGCGAAGCTGGTAGGAACCTGCCATGCCGGACGGGACATCGCCCTGCATCTCAACCTCCTGGCTGATGTACGGAAAGATTATGCCGTTTCCGGCTGCCCACGAACCTGAGCCTTCTCCGGCGATAAGCATACACTCCCTCACTAGGGAAACTGAGCGGTAAGGGATGATTGGAGTGATCACTGGCTTTCCGTCTTCCATGCCGATATGAACTTCGGGCAGATCGATGCTTACCGCGCCCGCGGCAAGGCGGCGTTTTAAATTCCGCTCCGCAAGATCGTATAATGCGCGTAACGCAGCGACTTCTGTAGAATCTGTACCGCTGTCAACACCGCTGCTTGCTGCGCTCATCAGCCTGTCGGCGGCTTCGTAGGTTAAGCGGCACACTTTTACCACAGAAGGAAAAATATCCGTATCAATAATTTCGCCGTTTGCGTCAAGCGTCATTTTATATGTCAAGGCGGATGATTTGTCAGAAAGCCCAAGCGCAAACAGCGGCAGGGCAGCATCGGCCAGCATCCTGATGGTATCCTCAGGAATATAAAGAGTAGCTCCCCGGTCGCGCGCTTCTTTTTCGGCGGGACTATCGAAAGTAATTGAAGCTGCCGGATCTGAAACATGTACATAAAGATTGATTCTGCCCTCTTCGGCGTGTTCTATCGAAACAGCATCGTCAGGATCGCTGGACCAGGGGCTGTCGATTGCAAAGGCCGCAAGGCTGGTAAGGTCGCGGCGGTCTTCCGCAGACGGCGGCCGGAGGTTATCGCTTACATGGGTCAAGGGGATGCCGAAGCGTACAGGATGGGGATTAACTTCTGTCTTCCAGAAACCGGTATTAAGAAGCAAAGCGTGCGCGTCTTCGGGGCCTTCGGTCAGCCCCAAATCCCTCATGGTGCGACTCTTTGCGGATTTACCGAAGGCAAGCGCTTCCACATCCTGCAAAAAACGGGCATCGTCCGGCAGCAGATGATTTTTAGAAGGATTTTTATAACAGGCTTTTAACCGTTCCAGAAAAGAAGAACGCTCACCTGATTCCCTTTGTTTTTCTCCACGCTTTGTTTCCTCGGCAGTTACTTCGTCTTTGCCCCGTGGTACGATTGCATCAACACCGCCTGAAAAATAAAGACCGTCCTGCAGCAAACAGAATGCCGCATAAGCTGAGATTTGAGTATACTCGCCAAAAATAAGCGAAGCTAAATCTTTCAGGGAAACCGGCGCGCCGTCTTCATCCAATAGCAATTCCCATGTTTCACGGACAGCGGTGGCAGCAATATCAGAGGTGGCAATCCCGTTGAAATTTTTCACCGGTCCAGGATGAAGCAGCTCAATATCCTTTTCCCGAACCTTGAGCTGCTCTCCGTTTTGAAGAACGATGGAATATTTCCCGTCAGGACATTCCTTCACCAGCGCCGGTTTGTTTTTATACGCAACCAACGCATCTTCCTTTATCATTATGTGTATTATAATCTATATGGCTTCAACGTATACACATTCCTTCAGCTCATTTACGTGCTTACGAATCTTTTTCAACGCCCTAAGCTCAATCTGGCGGACTGTCTCCGGCGATATATCAAGCTTGTCTCCGATTTCCCTCAATGTGTAGCGCTCGCATCCGTTTAATTGATAACGGTAATTGAGAATCCGCTTTTCCCGTTCTTTCAGTTTGTTCAAAACACGAAGCGTACCATCCCGGGAAAATTGCTTAAGCAGATTCCGCTCCGGGCTGTAGGTATAATCTTCATGGACATCCATGCTTCCACCGGATTCATCGTCCTTGCTGGCCGGTTCAAGCGACAGCGGCCCTGAAGTTAAGTTGATAATAAAATCGACATCCTGAACAGAAATCCCAAGTTCTTCGGCAATATCAGCATTGTTTGGCTGATGCATCAGGGTTTGGCAGAGGACATTGTAAGTTCTGTGTATCTTGCGAAGGGCCTCTTCTTTCCGAAGCGGCAGGCGGACAACCCTGCGTTTATTTGAGATATACCGGCTGATAAATTGCCGTATCCACCAGCTTGCATAGGTGCAAAAACGGACATTTTTCCGGTAATCATATTTTTCTGCGGCATGGATAAGGCCTAAATTCCCTTCCTGAATCATGTCCATTAAAGGGATACCCTGCGATTTAAACACTCCGGCGATTTTTACTACCAAACGTAAATTGGAATTAATCAGCTTATGCAAAGCACGGATATTTCCGTCCTGAACCTGTTTGGATAATATAAGTTCTTCTTCGAATGTCAAAAGGGGGAAACCCTTTATCTGCTTAAAATAGGTTTCAAGCAGTTCATCCCCGAATTTATACGCCTTTTTTTCCATGCTTTACCTCCGGGCATTTCCTTCAAAATGCCGTACATTACATAGCAAAATATGTGCCAAGTTTGTAAAAACATGATGAAAAAGCTGTAATTCCTTACTACATAAGGAATTACGCAAGCCCGGTTTTTATATGGAAGTTCAAATGCGAACCCTACTGTATCATTTTTCATACATTTATCGTTTTGTGGTGTATGGAAAATATAACGTTTATATGCTAGGTTGAGCCATGGAATATGGTATTTCCGCCCGGGAAAAAAAGGGGGATATTCACTATTTTGTAAACTGGTCTCCCCTTGCCCTTGCCGACAGATGGGAAATCAACGCCAAAGTCCCCTCGGTTGCCGGTATTTTTGAAATGTACTGGATGGACGATCACAAACATTTGAGGATGTTTAATCTGGGGCAGACCCATTACGGCGGGCTGCGAAGCGAACTGCGCCGCCTCACCGATCCCGATTTATGCGAGGATGTAAAAAAAAGGAATATACTTGAAGAAAAGGAAATCTGGTACCGTTATGTTCCGTGCAATTCGGCGGACATCATGACCGATGTAATCTGGTTTTTTATGTCAACATATTTTCCTGAAAATCCCGGCGTAAAAGATTCGGGACGATACCGGAAAATTTACCTGACAGAATCCGAGCCTGACAAATTGATATGGGTACCGTGAGTCATCGTGACAGAGTATATAGTTGCAACTAACATTGACGACAGAGTCCTGACCCGTACCGCGCGGATGCTTGAGGGTGGAGCGTTAGTTGCCATGCCAACGGACACAAGCTGGAGCATTGCCTGTTCGCTTAAATCAGTTGAAGGAATAAAGAAACTAAGAAAAATATCAGGGGAGAGGGACGAACGGCATTTTACCCTCCTGTGTTCCGGCATTTCCCAGTTCGGGGAAGTATGCAGCCTCAACAACAGCCGCTTCCGGCTGATAAAACGCCTTTCGCCGGGACCTTATGTGTTTATATTAAAAACCCTTTCAGGAACAGAAAAATTTCTGGATATCCGCCGCCGCGAAGCGGGAGTGCGCATACCTGATTATCCCGTTCCCATCCGCCTGATAGAAACTCTGGGACACCCGCTTTATTCGATAACCGCAAAAAAAAGCATGCTCGGCGGCGAATGGGAGACACTCAATGCCGAGGAAGCCGATACTGAACTGCCGCCAATCCCCGAAGATGAACTGTTTGAAAGCGGCTGGGAACTTGAGAACATCGACGGAGTGGATTTAATTTTAGACAGCGGCGAAGAGCGAGAACGTATTTTTTCTACCATTCTGGATCTGTGCGGAGATGAGATAAAACTGCTGCGGCAGGGAGCCGGCCCCTGGCCTGTGTGAAGAATTAAATTCAGGCTTCTTTCCGTTGAAATATCACGTCATATCTGATAAAATATGAGTTAGATGTACCTATTTTGATTCATCATAATCATTTTGTGTGAGGACTGATAATTTGCTGAATAACAGCTACATGAACAAGGCAACCTATGTGGGCATAGTGATCGGTAATCTGATGATCATTCTGCTTTCTCTGGATTCGTGTTATGTGGCAGCAGCGCGCTTGATTGAGACTGTTCTGTGGGTGTGCCTGACATTTTTCACTTTTGAATGGGCAATGCACATCCTGCACGCCATCCGCAAAAAATGTACATTGGTCTACCTCTTTTCCACCAAAGGGATCGTGGATGCCATCTCTGTTCTCGCGATACCTGTCGCCTTGATTGCTGGCTTAAATTCCCGGACAGCCTGGCTGCTCGCAGTGTTTTGGACTGTCAAAGTCATCTCCAGATTCAACGGATTGAAGAAATTGCGCCGTGTACTTGTGATGGAAGCCGGTCCGCTGCTCAGCGTACTGGTAATGTTTCTTCTGGTGCTTTTCCTAAGTTCAGCTGTACTCTATGTTTTAGAACGTGATGCACAGCCGGATGCATTCGGTAGTTTACCGGCTGCCATGTGGTGGGCGGTTGCAACCTTGACCACCACCGGATACGGCGATGTGGTGCCGGTAACCCAACTTGGGCGGATTGTTGCAGGGTTCGTGATGATTTGCGGACTTGCTGTGTTTGGACTGTGGACTGGCATTCTTGCAACCGCTTTCGCTTCTGAGCTGCGGCGCGAAAGTTTCCTGAAAACCTGGGAGACTGTCAGCAAGGTGCCATTTTTTGCTGATTTAGGCCCTACGGTGATTGCCGATGTCACACAAATGCTGCGCATTCTCGAACTGCCTCCGCACGCCATGGTATTCCGCCAAGGTGAGCCTGCCGACAGTATGTATTTCATCACTTCCGGTGAAGTGGAGGTAGAACTGCCCGGCAAGAAAATACTACTCGGTGAAGGCGCATTCTTTGGCGAGATGGCACTGCTTGGTAATCAGGTACGCTCTGCCAATATCGCGACCACAAAATTCTCCAAACTGCTGGTGTTAGACCTCGCCGACTTCCGTCTGCTCATGGCACGCAACCCTGATCTCTCCCAAACCATCGATGCGGAGGCTAAGCGGCGTATGCAGGAAAATCTGGAAAGATGGCGGTAATTCCTGCATCGCTTCGGTAATGACGCCATTGCAAGCCTTCTTAAAAAATCTGACAATGCCTCAGACCATTTCCGGGGTCTTTAACAATCTCATGTGCTATAATTAAATTCAGATGAAGAAAAAAAAGAAATGGGCAAAATTTCTTTTTAGAAGAAGGGTTTTTGTAACCCTGACCCTTGTTGTTCAGATTGCCCTGATTATATTTCTCTTAGCCGGCGCGGGCAGATATTTTCATTTTCCGTATTGGATTCTCAACATTTTAAGCATTGCTGTCTGCATTCATGTGCTGAACAAGCATGAAAAAGCAGCTTACAAACTAACATGGATTTTTCTCATTCTACTGTTCCCTTTCTTTGGCGGAATCATGTACATTCTTTTCTCTTTCTGGTCAAATCCCAGAAAGCTGAAAAAAGCGCTTGACCGGAATATACACAACAGCAAAGACGCCTTTTATCTTCCGGGAAACCGGCTTACAGAATTTATAAACGCCCATCCCGAGTTCAGAACCAACGCGCAGTATTTGCAGGAATTGGCGGGCTTTCCCGTATATGCCAACACAAGGCAGATATATTTTGATTCGGGATATGCTTTTTTTCAAAGAGTGCTGAAAGAACTGGAAAAGGCGGAACATTATATCTTTCTGGAATTTTTTATTTTGAAAGAAGGATATATGCTGGGCGCCATTATGGAGATACTGGAAAAAAAAGCCGCGCAGGGTCTTGATGTGCGGATAATGTACGATGACCTCGGCTGTTTTTTTACCCTGCCGCCGGATTACCATGAAACCCTGTCAGAGAAAGGAATTAAAACTTTTATTTTTAATCCGTTCAGGCCGATTGTTTCTTCATTGCAGAACAACCGCGATCACCGTAAAATTATTTCTATTGACGGCAAGGCTGCGTTCACGGGCGGTCTCAATGTTGCTGATGAGTATATTAACGCCGTTGAACGTTTTGGCCACTGGAAAGATGCGGGAATAATGCTTGAAGGAGAGGGCGCATGGTCGCTCACCCTGATTTTCCTGCAAATGTGGAATCTGGGGCAAAAGGAGAAGGATGATTATGCGTCATTTTATCCGTGGAAAAACGGCGCCGCCGCCATCACCGGCAACAATGATTGGGGTTTTGTACAGCCATACGCGGACAGTCCCATTGACAGGGAAAATGTGGGCGAGCATGTGTATATTCAGATCATCAATCAGGCAAGGAAATATGTTTATATTAACACCCCCTATCTTGTTGTTGATGATAACCTGTTGTCCGCCCTGACGCTTGCGGCAAAAAGCGGAGTTGATGTGCGCAT
>JAIRRJ010000056.1 GCA_031256035.1 Treponema sp.
TTTTCGCGTTACTTTTTTATGTGGCTGTTCGTTGCGGCGGTTGCGGTCAGTTTCGCCGGAATGGCCCGTACACGGAAAAATTACTTGATTTTTTGGTGTTTTATCATCATTGTATTGGCTTTTCAAACCGTCAACGCGCTGATCTGGAAGTACATGGTTTTAATGACCAGATTATTTCCGCTGTTTTTCCATGTGCCGATTGTTCTTTTTATCATCCTTTACCTGAAGCGCACGTGGCTGATAACGCTTACCAGTCTGTTTCTTTCCTTCCTGTGCTACCAGCTTCCCCGCTGGATCGGCTCTTTTGCTGGCGAAGTTTTCAGAGCTGCCGCCATGAACTGGGGCGGAGTTTCCGAAGGCGTTTCCGAGAACTCAGGCATTGTTTCCAACGTTGTTTCCATGAACAACAGCGCAGTTTTGAACACTGTTTCCATGAACCACCTCGGTTTAATTGCGGGCGCGATTCTGACATTTTATTTCGTGCAAAAATACGCGGTAAAACCTGCCCGGCGCCTGATGGAACGTTCGGTGAAATCCTGCCTGCTCTTTGGCGCCATGCCGTTTATTTACTATATATTCGACTATGCCGTTGTTATTTACTCCGATTTAATGTACTCAGGAAACCGCGCGGTTATACAATTCCTGCCCTCTTTTATGTCGGCATTCTATCTGGCGTTTGTCCTTATGTACCATACCGAAATACAAAAGCTGGTAAACAGCCAAAAAGAGCGGGAAATGCTGGATGTGCAGTTCAGGATGGCGCAGACGGAGTTTGCTTCCATGCGGCAGATACAGGATAACGCCGCGTCCTACCGGCACGATATGCGCCACCATTTTGCTCTGTTGCAGGGGTTAGCATCCGGGGAACGCATAGACGAACTTAAGGACTATCTCAGGACTGCCCAATCCGACATGGACGCCATCACGCCCGTACGCTTTTGCGAAAACGAAACGGTCAATCTGATTTTGTCCGCTTATGCCGCCAAAGCAAATCAATCGGGAATCAAATTGACTATTGACGCGAAGCTGCCTGACTTGCTGCCCTTCAGCGACACCGAACTTTGTTCCCTGCTGTCAAACGCTTTGGAAAACGCCATACACGCCTGTGTGGATATACCTGAAAGCAACAGTGCCAAACTTCGTTTGGCTTCGATTAACAGCGCCGCTCACGCGGCTAAAGAAGGGGTTAGCCGCTGTATCAATCTGCATGTGTATACCAAGAATAACAAGCTGTGCATTAACATCAGTAACACCTGTCAGAGTGAACCTGTATTTGAACAGGGCATGCCCGTGTCAAAAAAACAGGGGCATGGCTTTGGCACAAAGAGCATGGTTCACATCATAGAAAAGCACAGCGGCGTATTTTGTTTTTCAGTCAAAGACGGCTGGTTTACATTTCAGGCAAGTGTGTAAAACAGTGGAAATATAACCCCTTATATCTGCGCTCCCGGTCTTACCAAAAGCGGCATACTCATGTAGCCGTGTTTTTCTGTTTTCCAGCAGCCGCCCTTCACCGTTTCTCCTGTCAAAAGATTTTTCCAGTCCCCTGCGGGCAGATAATACGATACTTCGCCGTCTTCGCTGAATACGGGCGCAACAAGCAGGTCAGTGCCGAGCATATACTGGCGATCCAGGTACGAGCAGGCGGGATCATCTGGGAATTCAAGGAACATGGCGCGTAACACGGGAACGCCCTTTTCACAGGCTTCTTTCGCGGATTTCAGAATGTACGGCTTTATGCGCGTTTTAAGTTCGATAAAGAAGCGGCAGACATCGGCTGATTCTTCATCAACGCTCCACGGAACACGGTAGGAATGGCTGCCGTGGAGTCTTGAATGTGAGGAAAGAAGCCCGAACGCAAGCCAGCGTTTGAACAGGGCGGCGTTAGGTGTTCCTTCAAAGCCGCCGATGTCGTGGCTCCAGAAACCGAAGCCCGAAAGACCGAGTGAAAGGCCGCCGCGCAGTGTTTCCGCCATCGCCTCGAATGTTGATTCGCAGTCTCCGCCCCAATGCAGGGGGAAACGCTGCCCGCCTGTTGTGGCTGAACGGGCGAACAGGCACGCCTCGCCTTTTCCGCGCTTTTTTTCCAGCAGTTCAAAAACCGCTTTGTTGTACAGGTAGGTGTAAAAGTTATGATGCCGCTGCGGATCGCCGCCGTCAAAATAAGCCGCGTCAACGGGAATGCGCTCGCCAAAATCGGTCTTGAAGCAGTCAACCCCCATGTCGAGTAACTTTTCAAGATGCTTTGTGTACCACTTGGCGGCATCGGGATTGGAAAAATCGACAATTGCCATTCCCGCCTGCCATTGATCGGTTTGGAAAATCGCGCCATTTTTGCGCCTGATGAAATAGCCGCCTTTTTTCCCTTCTTCGAATAACGGAGAACGCTGGGCGATGTAGGGGTTGATCCACACGCAGATTTTTATGCCTTTTGCTTTAATTCGTGACAGCATACCGGCTGGATCGGGGAAAGTTTCCTTGTCCCATGTAAAGTCGCACCAGTTAAAACCTTTCATCCAGAAACAATCAAAATGAAAAACAGAAAGCGGTATTTTTCTTTCTTCCATGCCGTTGATAAAACTCATTACTGTTTTTTCATCGTAGGAAGTAGTGAACGAGGTTGAAAGCCAGAGACCGAAACTCCATTCGGGCAGCATGGGGGGTCTTCCGGTAAGCGCGGTATAGCGTTCCAGAATAGCTTTGGGCTGCGGCCCGTAAATAATGAAGTACTCAAGGACTTCTCCGCTTACACAGAACTGCACGCGCGATGTTTTTTCGCTGCTGATTTCAAGCGATACTTTTCCGGGATCATTAATGAACACCCCGTATCCTTTGTTTGTCATGTAAAAGGGAATGTTTTTGTACGCCTGTTCGCTGGCGGTACCGCCGTCCGCGTTCCAGACATCTATGGTTTGCCCGTTCTTTACGAGAGGCCCGAAACGCTCGCCCAATCCGTATACCAGTTCCCCCACAGAAAGAGACAGTTCGTCCTTTACAAACGGCCCTCCGGCGCGGTCAACCATGTAACCGGTTGATTTATACAGGTTTTTGGTGAGAGTCTTACCGCCGCCAAGGAAACTGTTGTTCCACCCGTAGCCGCGGTCGATAACTACCGAAAGCTCACCGCTTTCCAAAACGGCGTTTTCATTTGTAATGCGCACAGTCGGCTTAAACGCCGGATCATTTTCCAGTTGAAAATGCGGCCCTTTGTTTATTTCCCCTTCAAAGTGGGCAATTCGCACCTTGATAACGTTGCGCATGGGGCTGGAATAACGTATGGTGAGAAGCGAATTGCCAAGCGTATCGCCTCTGTGCCGGATATGCCTCTCCGGCGCGTACACCACAAGCTCGTTTCCCTGTTGTTCCGCCTCTATAACGCAGGATGCAAAATGGGGATCTATTCCGTCTCTGATAAGCCAGTATCCATCGGTAAATTTCATCTTTATACTCCTTAAATTACTTTAGGTTTATTAGGCATGATATGCGATAAAATGCAGACAATCAAGGGGCGAAAAGGAGCATCGTGCTTTCATTGCTGATTTTTTATTGGCACATATCCGGTTCTTTGAACCAATGTTTGCCCTTGCTCAGATAAAATCCATTCAATAAATGATTCAATGTTTTCGTTTTTTTCATCGTTCTCAATATATATTGCATAAAAACTTTCTGAAAAAGGATAACTGTTATCTTGTATCGTTTCTGTTGACGGGGAAATACCATTAACAGACAATAGTTTTATATGATCATTTTTTACCATTTTTGTAGAAAAGAATAAAAAAGAATAACCTATTGCGTTGGAAAAATTTCTATAATCGGCAACTTGGTTTATTATAGTACCCATACCCCAGGACACATTTTCCCTGCGGGGTTTAATAATGGGATTGCCGCCCATTATTTTTTCCAATAACGTTTGACTTCCTGAATTCTTTGGTCTTTGAAAAGCCCTGATTCTCCGGTTTGCTCCATTTACTTTTTTCCAGTTTTTTATCCTGCCTGAATATATCCCTTGAATGTTTTCTATTGTTAAATTGTTTACTTTGTTTTCTTTGTTTACAAAAAACACAAAGGCTTCCCTTCCAATGGCTGTAAATTTTACTTTTATGCCATTGTCAGTAAAACGTTTTAACTGTGTGTCCGACGGCTCTGCGCAAAATATTATGTCTGCTTTTCCTTCAAAGAGATTATCATAAGCTCCATCGGTTTTATTGCAAAATACCGGATAACCGCTCATAGGTTTGTAATCATTAACATAATAATTACCTTTTGGATAAACTGCCTGCACAAACGAAGCATACACAGGGTAAAGAGCCGTTGCCCCATCAAGTACCGGCAAATTGTCATTTATATTTAATTTGGATTCTTCATCGAGTTCTGCCAAATATCCGCTTTCCCCAAATGGCGCATAACCGCCCAAAGAAATATCTTGATTAACAGTTGGAATTTCATCTACATAAAATTGATATTTAATAACTGCTGCTCCCGAAATAATACAGACAACAGAAACTAAAAAAAGAAAATAAATAACTTTTGATTTTATTTTGTTCCATGAAATCAAAAATACTATTATTGATACATAAGAAACAAATAATAATGTGATCAAAATTTCTCTTTGAGTAGAAAAAAGAAGTAATACCAGAACAATTAATGACAGAACACTGATTACAATTCCAATAAAGACACTAATTAATATTTTGACTGTTTTTCTTGTTTTTTCTTCCATAAGTTATCACCTCCGTGTCCATGTTGTACTTTCGGCGTCATATGTTTTTCATCTTATTTTCCGTATACAATGTATTATTACAAAAATCATTGGAACAATAAATATTGCCATAAAAAACGACCCATGTGAATATGGAGCGCCTCTAAAATTTCCCGCTGTTTCTTCCATATCTTCCAGAGATTCTTTTTCAACAAAAATAAAACCAATGATGAGATAAAAAACTATTATTGCTAAGACAATCAATATTAAAAGATATACAAATTTGTCTTTTTTATTTTCTTCCATCGGAATACTCCAAATCAAAGATTAAAATCTGAAACGAAGCCCCGCATAAAAATTGTTGTTTTGAGTTTGACCCATTTCAACATGCTGCAAAAAATTAAAAGCTGAAGAAACCAATCTTATGCCGTCATCCGGACCATCAGCTTCAGCAGATGCGCCGCCTGCAACCGCAACAAGAATCATAAAAAGCGGAAGAAGCCCGATACCTACCACTATTAAAACTGCCGCATCTTTGTCGCTTATGCCGCTGTTATCCGCCCATACAGCCATGTTGACGAATATCACCATGATAAGAACTAGCGCGACTTTCTTTGACATAAATTCCTCCAATAATGGCTATAATAAAAACACATTAACAATTTAACTATGTATTGACAAGCCGTGTTTTTGTGCCAATCTGCCGCACCCAGCCAAAATATGCAGGTCAGTGTCCTGCCTTATACCAGCCCGGTTCAAGGATCGCAAACTAACCCGGTTCAAGGATAGTAAACCAGCCCAGTTCAAGGATCGCAAACCAGCCTAGTTTAAGGATCGCAAACCAGCCCGGTTTAAGGATCGTAAACCAGCCCGGTTGCGGATGCCGCCGGATTAGCTCCCTGCTTTTCATCTTGCAAAATTATGCGGTTTAGGCAAAAATATAATTACAAGAGGGTATAATGCGTTCCATTACAAGGAAATTGTGGTCGATTATTACTCAGGCTCAGATGCTGGTTATATTTCTGGCATTTGCGTTAATGGTTGTTCTAAGCTATTTGTATGTGAGTGACGTTCAGCGTAAACATTTATGGACGCTTGCGCAGGACACCATTGCACATACGGAAGTCAATATCAAATCCGATCTGCTGGAACCAGAGACATTTTTGGGCGGCATTGCGGAAACAATACGTGTGATGATTTTGCAGGGCAAAACCCTGGATGAAGTTTGGGATTATTTAAATAACATCACCGAGTATGTAACCACCAATGAACAGTTTGCGTATGCTACCGGCGTTTACGGCTTTTTTGATGTGTTTGGCGGGAAGTTTTGCAACAGTATCGGCTGGATACCGCCTGACGATTATGTGCCGCAGAGCCGCCCGTGGTATATAGCCGCGGAAGAAGCAGACGGAAAAGTCGGAACTACAGAACCATATTTACTTGTATCGCTCCAGACGGTTGCCATAACATTTGCGCGCCGTATTTTTGATGATGACGGAAATCCGCTGGGCGTAGTTTGCCTTGACATAAGGCTTGACAGAATCAGGCAGTATGCCGTTGAAACGCAATTTGCCGAAAAAGGTTACGGATTCCTGCTCAGCAGAGATTTTACGGTAATCGCCCATCCGAATCCGTCAATGGTTGGCATAGTGTTGGCTGACCAGAAAAGCGGCATTGCGGACTTTGCAAACGAATTAAAACAAACAGGTTTTATTTCTGAGCGCATATCGACTGATTACCGGGGAATCAAATCCATTGTCTATATCGGAAGACTGTACAATGGCTGGTACATGGGGATTGTAACGCCCAGAGACACCTATTATAAAACCACCAGAAATCTGATGGTGATGCTTTCCGCGCTGGGTACGGTGCTGGCGGTAATACTCAGCCTCATACTGCTTCGCATAATTTCAGCGAAAATCAAGGCGGACACACTGGCAGCCGAAGTTGTTGAGCTGGAAAAGCGAAAAGCCGACATTGCGGAAGAAAGCAACAAAACAAAATCCGACTTTCTGGCGCGGGTTAGCCATGAGATACGGACACCGTTAAACGCCATTTTAGGCATTGCGGAAATTCAATTGCATGATGACAAACTTGCAGATAACGCCAGAGATGCTTTTGGTAGAGTTTCAAATTCGGGCAGTCTGCTGTTGGCAATTATTAACGACATACTTGATCTTTCAAAAATAGAAGCCGGCAAAATGGAATTGCTTCCGGCAAAATACGAAGTAGCGAGTCTGATACATGACACCGCGCAGTTAAACCTGATCCGTTACGAGAGCAAGCCGATTATTTTTTCATTACATATAGGTGAAAATATCCCGACTATGCTTGTCGGAGACGAGCTGCGCATCAAGCAGATTTTAAATAACATTCTATCCAACGCGTTCAAATATACCGAAAAGGGCGAAGTTAAGCTGTCAGTGTCCGCCGAACCAATGGGCGGCGAGGATGAATCTGACATAATGATTTTGATTTTCAGCGTAACTGATACAGGGCAGGGTATGACTGCCGAACAGATAGAAAGACTTGGCGACAGTTATTCCCGTTTTAACATGGAGGCGAACCGGTTAACTGTGGGAACAGGCCTTGGTATGACTATCGCAAAAACTTTGATACTGCTGATGGACGGTCAAATTTCCATAAAGAGCGAGCCGGGGAAGGGTTCGACTTTTACTGTCCGTCTGCCGCAGTGGACAACCGGTTCCTCGCAGACAATAAGCAGGGAATTGGCGGACAATCTTTCAAAGTTCAGGATTAACAGCCTGTCTCAATTAAATAAATCTGAAATGAAGCGGGAGTTCATGCCCTAGGGCCGCGTTTTAATCGTTGATGATGTTGAAACAAATTTGTATGTCGCCAGAGGGCTTATGGCGCCTTACGGATTGTCAATAGACACCGCAACCAGCGGCATTGATGCGGTGCAAAAAATCAAAGACAACTGCGTGTATGACATTATTTTCATGGATCACATGATGCCAAAAATGGACGGCATGGAAGCGACAAAGATCATCCGTGAAATGGGGTATGCGCATCCGATAGTCGCATTAACCGCAAATGCCCTGGTGGGGCAGGCGGAAATATTCATGCAAAATGGTTTTGACGATTTCATATCCAAGCCGATTGATACCCGCGATCTTAATGCAACATTGAACAGGCTGATACGTGACAAACAGCCGCAGGAAGTGATTGATGCCGCACGGGAACAGGAGAAAAAATTAAACATTACCAAAGATGATAAACAAACATCAATAACTCCTCAGTTGGCGGATATTTTTATCCGTGACGCAAAAAAAGCGTTGGCGGTGCTGGAAACGGCGTATAACAACAGGCTGCAGAACAATGATGACATTTCAATGTATGTAATAAATGTCCACGCAATGAAGAGCGCACTTGCAAACATCAGCGAACAATCTCTCTCGGACGAAGCGCGTAAATTGGAGCATGAGGCGCGGGAGCGAAACATTGAATATCTGTTATCCGAAACTCAGGGATTTTTAAGAGCTTTGCATGAGGTAATCATAAAAATAACGCCCAAAGAAACTGAGGGCGGCGCTGTTGATGAAAGCAAAGAAGATGTCCGCAAGTTTTTACTTGAAAAATTTACCGCCATACAAACAGCGGCGGGAGCGCTTGACAAAAAGACAATAAAAAAAGAAATGTCATCTCTTACTGAAAAAGTATGGTCGCCGCCCACTAAGAAAGTGATAGACTCTATTGCCGAGCATTTACTGCACAGTGATTTTGAAGAAATAGAAAAAGAAGCGGGAAAATTCCTGCAAAAATAGCATATACTATCAACATGAATAATCAGGCAGATATTGAAGAGCTGGTTGTCCCGCGTTTTTTAAATTATGTCCGGTATGACACGGAAAGCAGCCGCCATGTTGAAAAAACGCCTTCGACACCGGGTCAGTGGGAACTGGCAAAGGCTTTACGGGATGAACTTTTGAACATCGGCGTCTGTGATGTGAAAATAACCGATCATTGTTATGTGATTGCCCGCCTGCCGCCAAGCCCGGGAAAGGAAAATAAGCCTTCAATCGGATTCCTTGCCCACCTTGATACCGCAGGCGATGTTTCCGGAAAGGATGTAAAACCTCAGTATGTGCAAAATTACGACGGAGGCATAATCCGGCTTGCGGACGGTCTGTGCCTTGATCCGGCAAAAGAACCGGGCTTGGCGGAGCAGAAGGGTAAGGCTATCATCCACACTGACGGCTCAACCCTGCTGGGAGCGGACGATAAAGCGGGAATTGCCGAAATCATGGCGGCGGTAGAGTTTGTTACCTGCAAATCTGTAACGCACGGGCCTGTGGAGATCATTTTTACCCCCGATGAAGAAACCGGCAAGGGGCTGCCGGAATTTCCGCTGGAAGAAATCAGGTCTACAGCCTGTTACACTCTGGACGGCGGCGCCATGGGAGAAATTGAAACCGAATGTTTTAACGCATGGAAAGCCGATGTTGAATTCAAAGGCAAAGTGATCCACATCGGCGCGGCGAGAGGCATCCTTGCAAACGCGGCGCTCATGGCTGCTTCATTTGCGCTGATGCTCCCCCGTTCCGAAAGCCCCGAAGCCACAGACGGTTATTACGGCTATTATTGCCCCATGGAAATCTCTGGCAATTTGGAAAATGCCGCGCTTGAAGTTTTCCTTCGCGATTTTGACGCCAATGACATGAAACGCCGGCTTGAGGCGCTTGATACATTCGCGAAAACTGTGGAAGCCCAGTTCCCCGGCGGCAGGGTAATTGTTAAAACTCAGCCGCAATACTATAATATGAAATCCAAAATTGACGAAAAGCCGGATGTTTTGGAATATCTTAAAAAGGCGATGAATAACGCCGGCGTTGAATGGCGGCTAAAACCAATACGGGGCGGGACTGACGGTTCCCGGCTGACGGAGCTGGGCACCCCCACTCCGAATATTTTTACCGGCGGCCGTAATTTTCACAGCCGGCTGGAGTGGGTCAGCGTAGATGAGATGTGCGCCGCCTGTAAGGTGATCATTGAATTAATCAGGCTTTGGGGAGAATGATATGGATACAATGTACACAGCTTTTGCCAAACAGATAAAAGCAGTTAAATCAATAATAAAACCTGTTACGGAGATAAATGAACATAATGTGTTTCAGGAAGGGAATCGTGATGTCCTTCCGCTTTTTGATGAGATGATAGAAGACTATTCCCTTCCGGGCAGCAGATTTGCAGGTCTTGAGAATCTTGAAGAACTTCTTGCAAAAGCCGAATCCGGAAAAGCCTGCATGTTGTTAGTCGAACATTACAGCAACTTTGATCTTTCAATTGTTTATACAATGGCGAGCAGGGCGGGAGGCCGCGGCAAAGATATTTCAAACGCGATTATCGCCATTGCGGGAATGAAATTAAATGAAGATAACCCCATTGTAGCCGCCTTTGCCGGGGCGTATACCCGGATTGTAATTTACCCGAGCCGTTCACTTCATGGGCTTGACCCTGAAAGAAAAAAAGAGGAACTTGCCCGCAGCATGGCGATTAACCACGCAGCCATGAAAGCGCTCAATGAACAAAAGGTAAAAGGCAAACTCATTCTGGTTTTTCCGTCAGGGACCCGCTACCGCCCCGGAGAGCCGGAAACAAAAAAAGGCGTCCGTGAAATTGATTCGTATATTCGTTCTTTTGATTATATGTGCTTCGTTGCCGTGAACGGTCAGATTCTCCATGTTCAAAAAACCGATATGTTGAACGATGCGGTAACCAAGGATGTTATCTGGGTTACAGCCGGACCGGTTGTGTCATGTTCTGAATTCCGCGAAAAAGCAAAAGCCGGCGCAGCCACTGAGGACAAAAAGCAGGCGGTTGCGGACGCAATTATGAATGAACTGGAGAAAATGCACCTTGCCGCGGAAGAGGAAAGAAAGAAAATCTTAAACTAAAACAAGTAACGGCGGCGATGTCCAAACAAGTTTCTAACTTTTCGGACACCGCCTGCCGTTCACCGCCTTACCAGTTGCCGCCGCCGCCATAGCCGCCACCGCCGCGTTCACGGCGGGGTTTGTCCATAGCTTCGTTGACGCGCAGTTGGCGTCCGTCGAATTCGCGGCCGTTGGTGCCAGCGATTGCCGCATTTGCTTCATCTTCACTGCCCATTTCGATAAAGCCGAACCCCTTTGAGTTGCCGGTTTCACGATCGAAAATGATCTTGGAGGAAGCGACTGTGCCAAACCCGGAAAAAAGGTTTCGCAGACCATCTTCGGTGGTGTTGTAGGAGAGATTACCGACATACAGTTTCTTGGCCATTGAGAAAATTCCTTCACCCGGAACAAACCGAAACCGGTTTGCATAACGTCCGGGCCGCGCGAGGACTTTCGTCCAATATTCACGCCCGCAAAAGCGGACGACTCAAATTTCCCCTGTCATGCCGACCTGAGAAAATAAGATGCTAATTGTAAAGGGAGATAAAGAAGAAGAGAGTAACAAAAACAAAATCCCTAAACCCCGCAAACTCTTAACAAAAACACAACAATAAACCTTACCCAAAATGAAAAATTACCTAATCAAGAAAAATATAGACGAAATAAGAAAAAATGTCAAGTTAATTTTTAATTTCTTTGGAATTTCCGTATATCATTTTAATGGCGGATTTAATATCCGCGGCTGCCTTTAGTTCCGGTATTGGCTGGTCGGGAGCAGGGCCAAGAAAAGAGTTAAAACCCAGGTTTAGGGCGTTTTTTACCCGTCCCGCAAGACGGCGCACAGGCCGAATTTCGCCGGTTAGGGAAAGTTCCCCCGAAATAACCAGATCGGAAGGCAGGACAAGGCCGGTTCGCGCCGAATACAGAGCGCACGCAAGAGCCAATTCCACGCCTACCTCGGTGATACGGATACCGCCCGCCGCGTTCACATACAGGTCCTGGTCGGAAAGCCTAAGCCCCAGATGCTTTTCCAGAGCTGCGGAAACCCGCGAAACCCTTCCTGAATCGATTTTATCCGAAAAAACACGGCTAACCGCCCCCTTGGCAGGGATTGTGAGTGCCTGAATCTCCACCAAAATGGTTCTTGTACCCTCAAGTACCGCCGCTGTCGCAACTCCGGGGGGCAATTCCCCTTCCCGCCGTATCAAAAAAAGACGATCCGCGTCTTCAACAGGCGAAAGCCCCTGCTCACTCATGGTAAAAATCCCGATTTCATCGACAGAACCAAACCTGTTTTTGGCAGCCCTAAGGAAACGGCAGTCAACAGTCCCGCTTAACCCCGATGTTTTGTCGTTTTGTTCAAAATATAGGACAGTATCTACCATGTGTTCCAGTGTTTTAGGCCCGGCAATAAACCCTTCTTTCGTAACATGGGCTGTCAAAAGCAGCGCCGCGTCATGTTCCTTTACCCATTCGATAAGTTCAAATGTGCAGAATTTCATTTGATTTATTGTGCCGGGAGCCGAACCGGCGTCTGCGGAAAAGAGGGTTTGCGCCGAATCAACCAGTATCAGGACAGGTTTGATGGCATTAAGGGCATTTTCTATTTCAACAAGGTTTCCGGTACTGAGTATTTCAATGCGTTCCATGCAGCCTTTTTTGTCATTCAGACCAAGCCTGTCCGCCCTAAGCCTTAACTGGCCTGCGGACTCTTCGCCTGAGACATACAAAATGCGCCCTTTGGTTTCCGCACAGGCGGCGGCTTGCAGCAAAAGAGTAGATTTCCCGATACCCGGCTCACCGCCCACAAGCACAGAGGAACGCCTCATAATGCCGCCGCCCAGAACACGGTCTAACTCGCCGATTCCGCTTCCAATGCGGCTGCCCTCCATCGGGTCAACAGCGGAGAGGGGCAGGATTTGCGGCACACCGCGGGTCTCTTTTCGCCGGTTTTCGATTTTTCCCGCGCTTACAGGCGTTTCCGCCAGAGTATTCCATTCGCCGCATTCGGGGCATCGCCCCAGCCATTTGGGTTCTTCACGCCCGCATGAGGAACATTTATAGACCAGAGTTTTCTGTTTTTTCATTTTATATAATAATAGCAGTATCAAGACTGCCAAACAAGGCGGTCTTTTACCCCGGAATCACTAAAAAATTTTGATTTTTTGCCGATAATTGAAGATAGACGTTTGTTTTAAGGAGATTGTCTATGAAACGTACCGGGTTGCTAATGATCTTCATTTGTTTTGCCGCAGTTCATGGTTTCAGTTCAGGCGGAGGGGAAAATTATCCGCCGCCTGCCGCCCCCGATATGACCAGATGGGAACAAAGATTCAACGCGATTGAAAGGGAACAGACAAGAATAAGAGAGGTGCAGGCAGGAAGCGACAGAGCATTGAAAGAAATGCAGGAGATGCAGCAGCAAATGGAAGCTTTTGAAAAAGAAGCCGAACAGCCTGTACCGGAGACAAAAGACATCAAGCCGGAAAGCGCCAAACGTCCTGACACGAATGAATCGTGGCAGTACATACCAATTGATTCAAAAATTGTAAGGGAACATAAGGAATACCTCGGAGAACTGGACTATTATATTTCTGAAAATATAGACCTGACAATTCAACATGAGCAAAACAAAAGTAATACGATAATCCGCTCCGGATTTCTTGTGGACAAAGAAGAAAATATTACTGAAGAAAAATTGATGATTTCCATCGATGATACCGGAAAAATGATAAAATTCCACGATAATTCAAAGGACAAGGAAAGTTTTGAAATATTCTTTTCGGCTCAAACCGCCCTTTTGAAATTTATCATCAATGTACAGGAAGACTGCTACACTCTTGATTCGGTAATGAAAGACGGAAAAAAAATTGATTTGGATGCGCATAAACGGCCGCAGCTATTCATTAAATATGTAAGTACGCAAATTGTTGAGAAAACAGATGACAATCACACTCTTGCGGTTAATAACACGGATGAATCCTCGGAAAATTCAGTGGAAAATTCAGGCGAAGAACTTGGCGATGAAGTTTATGTTGCTGAAGCTGAACAGGAAGATGAAACGCCCGATATAATAGCCGAAGCAGCCGATGCAAACGACGCCACCCCCGCTGTCAAACAGGAAAAAGACGCCCCTCCTGAAATACCGGTTTATGTAATGCTTGGGATGGACAGAGACCATGGTTATCTGAAAGCGGAGTTTGTAGTTGAGTATATGCACAGGAACTCCCGTCCCCCTTCATGGTTTACCCGCAGGGATATTGAAACCGTTGTAAGGGCGTACATTAATGAAGCGGAAACAGAGCAAATAGATCATGACATTGCTCTGGCTCAAATGTGGCATGCAACACAAGCTTTTACAAACGATGAACTTTTAAGAAACCGTAACTATGCCGCTCTGGCTCCGGTAAAGGGAGTGAATGGCAGCAGGGACTGGAACGGCACATTCACCGGCGTTGACATGGGAGTTCGTTCTCATATTCAACATCTGAAAGGATACGCAAGTTCCGAAAAGCCCGCATCAGAAATTGTCGATCCGCGTTATAACATCCTGGTGATGAATAATATTTTGGGAAAAGGAAACACGCTCCCTAAATTAGCTGAAATGTGGACACAAAAATTCGCAGAATACGAAAAAAGCATAACCGAAATACTGAAAAGAATGTACAAGTATCAGTTTGACAACGACAAATGAGCCTAAAATATTTCCTTGCCTTTCATTGTTCTGCCATATACAATTGGAGTATCTTGATTATTGAGGAGATTTTATGTCGGAAAAAGTAATAACCCCCGCCTATTTCTTAAATCAGTTAATGAATAAGTACCAGTTAGACTCCAATTCGCTTGCCAAGGCTCTTGGCATCACTCCGGCTGCAGCGCGTCTTTTGACACTTGGTAAAACCGCCATTACAACACTCATGGCATTGCGCCTCGGTAAGTTATTCGGTTATTCCCCGATTTATTGGATCAGCCTTCAGTATACAAAAGAAATTTTTGAAATCAGCAATGACAAAAAACTGATGAAAAGCTTAAACGACATTTCCAAAGCGCAAAAACCAAGAACTCCGGCTAAATCAAAAAAAGAAGGTAAAGCCAAAATTTCAGCTAAACCAAAAGTGAAAGCCAAGACAACAAAAAGAGCATCCTTGTCTGAAAAACGTAAAAAAGCCGGCAAGGCTCCGGGCGCAAGGCAAGCCAAAAGAAGCCGCAAAGCCAGGTAATATAATAAATAACAAAACAGATGTAAAAAAAATAATAAAGCAGCTCATTAAAAAATATCATCCCGATTTATCTGAAAATGAAAGCACAGAAGCAATCAATACTGAAATTACCAAAAAATTAACCAGCATCCTGAATGATCTGAAAATACAGGCGAAAAACACTCAACAAGTATCTCCGGATGCGGCAGACCAAAATGACAAAGCGCTTGTTCAGGTTGATCAGCAGGATTATCATTACTACAAATTGGGCATAAAGTATTATAGAAACATTAACCCAAGTTTTATTTACAAGCGCGAATCAAATAAAAGTTTTACCTTAAAACCATACAATGAATTAATGGAGGCGCTGAACAATATTATTTTCTCGTTTTATATGTCAGAACATTATTTTACAAAAGTAATTCTGGAGTATCCGAATTCAGTCTGGCGGAATGACGCAATTGCAAAAGTAAAATTATTGCTAAAATTATCAAAAAGTTACGAAAACATTAACCCCAATGAAAAAAAGGTGGTTGACAGTACCCGCTTTGTAAATGAAATGGGAATAAGAATATAGAATGATGCGGTCTTTTGTGTGTAATTAAGAAAAAATCCTGAATCAATCAATTCTGACAAATTTTCAAAAAATGTCATGTAAACCTCTTGCCTCTTATCCCGCTTTTCCGCTAGAATAACCCCGTAAGGAGAAAATTGCGTGAATCTGATAGTTTTGGTAAAACAGGTGCCTGACACCAAAAATATAACGGGCGAGGCGATGACGCCGGAAGGAACGGTGAACCGCGCCGCGCTTCCCGCTGTTTTTAACCCCGATGACCTTTATGCCCTGGAAGCGGCGCTGCAAATCAAGGACGCCAACCCGGGGACAAAGGTGAATGTGGTGACCATGGGGCCTCCAGCAGCAGCGGCAGTGCTGAAGGAATGCCTTTTCCGGGGCGCGGATTTTACCGCCCTTGTGTCCGATCGCGGATTTGCCGGTGCGGATACCCTCGCCACATCCTATGCGCTTAAGTGCGCGATAGAGAAAATCGGCGCTTTTGATCTTGTCCTTTGCGGCAGGCAGGCGATTGACGGGGATACAGCCCAGGTCGGCCCTCAAACCGCTGAAAAACTGGGGATCAATCAAATAACCTGCGTTTCCAAAATTGAAACGCTGAATTCCGCAAAGAAAGAAATCACCGCTGTCCGTTCCATCGAGGGCGGCTGGGAAAAAGTGAAGGCAAAACTGCCCGTGCTTGTTACCTTTACCGAAGAAGGTGAAGCGCCCCGTCCAGCTTCTGCGGTTAAGACCTGTGCCTTCAAACGGGTGGCTCCTTCTACAGACGTTTCGTCTGAGGATGCTTCGGCTGCTACTCAGAGTACCAACCCGATGGCGTTATGGGACATTGCGGCAATCAAAGCCGATTCGCCCCAGTGCGGGCTTGCCGGTTCTCCCACCAAGGTAAAACATATCAATTCCGTGGTACTGACAGCCGCGGACATCAGGTATATCGATCCCGGTGAAGCGGGTATTACGGAACTGATCCACGGGCTTATCGCGGATCATACATTTGGATAAGAGGTTGAGAGGTTAATAATGAGCGAAAACAGTGTAATGGTTTACATACAGCAAAACGGAGGGAAGGCGGCGGACGTGAGCCTTGAGCTGGTTTGCAAGGCGCGTGAGCTTGCGGACAGGTTAGGCGTAACAGTGAGCGCCGCTCTCTTTGGCGAAAAGGTCGCGGGAGAGGTTTCCCGTGTTGCTTCACTGGGCGCGGACAAAGTGTACATCGTTGAAGACGCCCGTCTTAAATACTACACTCCCATCCCCTACAGCAAATTGATGATACAGACGATTTCCGAACACAAGCCGCAGATTGTTCTGTACGGCGCAACCACCGAAGGCCGCGACCTTGCGCCCCGTGTTGCGTCTAACCTGAAAGTGGGATTGACCGCCGACTGCACGGATTTGCAAATTGGGGATCACACGCAGAAGGAAAAGGAATACAAAAATATTCTCTACCAGATACGGCCTGCTTTTGGCGGCAATATCATCGCTACCATTGTCAGCCCGGAGAAAAAGCCGCAGATGGCAACGGTTCGCGAAGGCGTTATGCGCATGATGGAGCCGGATAAATCGCGCAAAGCCGAAACTGTGAAGATCAGCGCGAAGCTGGACAAAAATGATTTCCCCAGCGAAATAATCGACCGTGTCATGGAAGCGAAAACCGTAAACCTGAAAGGCGCTCAGATCATCGTGTCAGGCGGCATGGGCGTTGGCAGCAAAGAAAATTTCGCGCTTGTCCGCGAACTTGCCCATGCACTTGGCGCGGAAGTGGGAGCTTCCCGTGCCGCGGTTGATCAGGGCTTTATCGGCAAGGAACATCAGGTGGGGCAGACGGGAACTACGGTTCGCCCAAAACTGTATATCGCCTGCGGCATTTCCGGGGCAATTCAGCACCGCGCCGGCATGGACGCATCCGCGCGGATTATCGCGATTAACAGCGATCCCGAAGCGCCGATTTTCGGCATTGCCCATTACGGCATAGTTGGAGACTTGAACGAGGTTATCCCCAGAATGATTAAAGCGTACAAGGCGAGAGTGTAGGAGTAACAAATGGAAAACTTTTTAACAGATAACGAAGATATTTTGTTCCAGCTGGATCATATCGATCTGGACAGGATCATTCAACTGAAAGAAGAAAATTTCACTCAGGCGAAACAGTACGCCCACGCTCCCACTGACGTTGAGGACGCGAAAGACTCATACCGGAGAATACTCAATATCATCGGGGAGATTGCCGGTGATTTTATGGCGCCTAACGCTCCGGCTGTTGACGAGGCGGGACCGACACTGGCTAATAATCAGGTAACACTGCATCCGGCGACCAAAAAAGCGATGGATATGCTTGCGCAGGCCGACATGATGGGCTTTGTTATTCCCCGTAAATTCGGCGGCCTCAATATGCCTAACACGATTCTCACTATTGCCGCAGATATACTTTCACGCGCGGACGGCTCTTTCCTCAATTTTGGACTACAGCAGGATAACGCCGGAACTATCAATAAATTTGCCTCCGAAGAACAGAAAAGCGCGTATCTGCCCAAACTCTGTTCCGGCGAATGGGATTCCGCGATGGTTCTTACCGAGCCGGACGCAGGAAGCGATCTTCAATCTGTAAACCTCAAGGCGACACAGGGAGCGGACGGCAAGTGGTATTTGAACGGGGTCAAACGCTTTATTACCAATGGCTGCGGAACCATCGGTCTTGTCCTTGCCCGAAGCGAGGAAAAAGGCAAAGGCGCGCGCGGACTTTCGTTCTTCCTGTACAAACGCGATGACAAAATGATCATCCGCCGGCTTGAGCATAAACTCGGTATCCACGGTTCTCCGACTTGTGAGCTGCAATTCAACAATGCGCCGGCGGAACTGGTCGGCGAACGGCAGAGGGGTCTTACAAAGTACACCCTCTGGCTGATGAATAATGCGCGTCTTGGCGTTGCCGCACAGGGCGTAGGTATTGCCGAAGCCGCCTACCGCGAAGCAGACCTTTACGCCGCCAAGCGAATCCAGTTCGGCGCGCCGGTGCGCGATCTGCCGCCGGTTTTTGAAATGCTCACCGAGATGAAAGTGGCGGTAGAGGCGGGGAGGACTCTCCTCTATGAAACCGCCCGCTTTGTCGATCTGAAAGAAGCGCTGGAAGAATACTCCGAAAAACACCCCGAGGAGAAAGGCGAGATAATCGAGCAGAAAAAGAAATACGCGAAACTTGCCGGTTTCTTTACCCCGATGATAAAAGCCTACGCTACCGAAATGGCGAACAAAGTCGCCAATGACGCGATTCAGATCCACGGCGGCACCGGTTACATGAAAGAGTTTAACGCCGAGCGTCATTACCGCGATGCACGGATCACCAACATTTATGAGGGGACGACCCAGCTTCAGATTGTCGCCGCCATCGGACCTGTAACATCCGGCATCGCGCAGATGATAATGGACGAGTATGATGCGGCGGGTTGTTCCCATAGCCCTGAGCTGCTTGAAAAAGTGCGCGAAGCCCGCAAAGTTTTTAACGAAGCCCTTGAATACGCGAAAGAGTACAAAGGCCACGACCAGTTCCTCACTTACCATTCACGGCGGCTGGTGGAAATGGCGACCGACCTTGTTATCAGCTACCTGTTCCTGAGGGACGGCAATCACAGCGAACGCAAGCAAAAAGTAGCGGCAATCTTCATCGCAAAGATGCCTTCGCGGATCAAAGCGAACCGCGACTTTATCATAAGCGAGAATAGCACCCTGCTTAAAAATTATCAGGCGGTGATTAACGGGTAGTTGCGCTCTGCGGTTTTTACAACACAAGAACAATGACGCGCCTAACCCCCTTGAATCATTTCTCAAAAACCGCGATAATTTTATTACATGAACAAGTTTATTTTTGTCTCTGGCGGCGTTTGTTCCAGCTTGGGGAAAGGTGTTGCCGCTTCTTCCATTGGCGCATTACTGGAAGGCAGAGGGTTAAATGTCCGCATGGTAAAATGCGACCCATATATCAATGTTGACGCGGGAACTCAAAGCCCCTATCAGCACGGCGAGGTTTATGTAACCGATGACGGCGCGCAGACAGACCTTGACCTTGGGAATTACGCCCGTTTTACAAGAGGGCGGCTGAGTCAGGCAAACTCAATTACCACTGGTCAGGTCTATGAAGCGGTTATCCGCAAAGAACGGGAAGGGCGTTACGACGGGCGCTGCGTACAGGTAATTCCTCACATCACCAATGAGATAAAAAGCAGGATTATGGCGGTTGCCAAAGAGAGTGAAGATACGGATGTGGTAATCGTGGAAATCGGCGGAACAGTTGGGGACATCGAATCCATACCTTTCCTGGAAGCTGCCCGTCAGATGATTCACGAAAACGGCAAAACCAACGCCCTTTCGGTGCATCTAACCCTGATCACAGAAGTTGGCGGCGGCGAACTAAAAACCAAACCCACTCAACATTCGGTTAAAGCCATGCAGGAGATGGGAATTCAGCCGGATTTGCTGATTTGCCGCGCGCCCGTGATGCTGGACGAGGCGACTTGCCGGAAAATCGCTCTTTTTACCAATGTCGATCCCGATGCGGTATTTACTTCACCCAACATAGATACTACAATTTATAAAGTACCCATAGTTTTCTTTGATCAGAAGCTGGATGAGGTAATTTTACGGAAAATGGGGGTGGAAAGCCGTCATGCGGACATCCGTCCCTGGTATTCCGTCATGGAACGTTTTGCCGCCCGAAAGGGCAAGGTGCGGATCGGCGTCGTGGGGAAATACATGGAACTGCACGATGCCTACAAATCGCTATACGAGGCGCTGTTCCATGCCGGTCTTGAATGCGGGGTTGAAGTTGAACTGGTAAAGATCGATTCATCCGCATTAAAGGAAACGGATGCCGGCGCTGTTTTGGGGCGTGATGCGCCAAATGGCGGCGTTGACGGCGTTTTGGTGCCATGCGGCTTTGGCCAGCGGGGTATCACCGGCATGGTGAAAGCGGCGGCTTGGGCAAGGTTGAACAAAGTTCCGTACTTCGGTATTTGTCTGGGTATGCACATAATGGTGATTGAATGGGCGCGGAATGTGCTGAATTGGAGCGATGCGGATTCTACGGAGTTCAACCCCGATTCAAAACATCCGGTGATGGGCCTTTTGGAAGAACAGGCTGATGTGCAAAATTACGGAGGAACAATGCGGCTGGGCGCAAGCGAATCGGTGCTTCAGGAAGGAACTCACATTTTTGCCGCTTACGGCAGAAAACAGATATGGGAACGCCATCGGCACCGCTATGAATTTTCCAATCAGTACCGGAATGAAATAACCGCTTCCGGCCTGAAAATCGCGGCGCTCACTCCCGACAATAATCTGGTGGAAAGCGTTGAGTGGCCTGATCATCCATGGGGTGTCGGAGTTCAATTTCAGCCGGAATTTCAATCAAAGCCAACGGCGGCGTCTCCCCTGTTCAGGGATTTCATCGCAGCAGTAAGGAAAAACAAATGACAAGAAAAATTGTTGTCTGTATCTGTGCAATTTTTCTCTTTGCCGCTTCCTGTACATTCAATTACGGAGACACTGATTCTACGGATGATGATCAGCCCGATCTGATAATGGATGATGTCGAATATATACGGATACGATCCGCCGATCCGATAGCGCGGTTCAGGGCGGAACGTGCGGAACGTTTTGAGAAACGCCGGATAATGGAACTGCTAAACTTTACTTTTGAACAGTACGGTGAACGCGGCGAAGAAGTGAACGCATTCGGAAAAGCGGGAAACGCATCGGTTGACATTGATACCGGAGACATAAGCATGGGCGGAGGCGTACGGATCGACGTGGAATCCGAAGATATAATCATTGAGACAAACCGGCTTGAATGGAAAGATGAGGAAAAAACACTGTCAACCGGGGAAAGCGATCAGGTGTTCATTTTTCAGGAAAATGGCACCAACTTTACCGGCATTGGGTTATTTGCGGACTCGCGCAGGCGCACATGGAGATTTTTCGGGAATGTAGGCGGTACGTATATTTACGATGATGAAGAAGACGAATCCTTTGTCGAGGACGAAGGGACGGAACAGGCGGAGGAATCATAAATTGAGAATGTATCGTTACTCGTCATTTGCCATTCTCTTTTTATGCTGCTTTTCGTTTGCTGCGGCGGATACATTTACTTTCAAAGCGGACAGGATGTCCGGTTCAAAGGCGCTTGGCCGGGAAATGACAATTTTAACCGGAAACGCCGAAGTCAGGTCGGACAATTTGCTGCTCCGCGCCGACAGAATTGAAATACAGGGAGATGATAACCAGTTCATTGTTTGTACGGGCGGCGTTTGGGGCTTGGAAGAGGAAAAAGAGATTCTGTTCCTCACTGAAAGGCTTCGCTATGACCGGAAATTAAAAATCGCCCGACTGGAAGGCAGATCAACCCTTGAGGACCGGAAAAATGAAATTGTCGCAAGCGGCCGGTTTATTGAATATGACGATCAAAACGAAATCACCGTGTTCCAAATCTCTGTCCGGCTTTTTAAGGACGATATGGTCTGCCGTTCAGAATATGCTGTTTATCACCGTGAAGAAAAACTCCTTGACCTTTCCGGCTTCCCGGTTGTGTTCAAAAAAGACGACGAATTCCGCGCAGACCGGATTCGCGTAGACCTGGACACTGATGATGTAACAATGGAAGGCGCTGTTTCGGGAATAATAAAGAATTAGAGCTATGGCATCGGCGCGTTCGTTATTCAAAAGAGCGGAAAAGATAATTGAAAATCCGCAAGACTGGGTACAAGACCCGGCACAAGACCTTGCTGTCAATACGCCCGCACCGGTAAAACGCTCATTATTTGACAGAGCTGTAAAAATGAACATCACGGCAACGGAAAGCGCTCCGGTACAGCAGGACGAACCCCCGCCAATAGAGGAAACCCAGCCAATCCTTTCTGATGATATTCCTATTGATACTCCCGCGCCTGTGACGATCAAATACTCATTATTCGACAGAGCTGAAAAGATAAGAAGCACTCAAACAGAGGAGATCGCACCCGAACCTGTGGATATTCCCGTGGACATTCCCATTGAGTATGCCGAAGAGATTACTCCCGAAGTCATCCCTGATGAAATCGTTCCCGAACTTACGGACATTCCTGCTGAATACACCGAAGATGTTACTCTTGAAGCTATTCCCGAACCCTTAGACATTCCCATCGAGTACACCGAAGAAGCTGTTCTTGAAACGATCTCCGATGAAACCATCCCAGAACTTGCGTACATTCCCGCTGAGTGCGCCGAAGAAGCTCCTATCGAAACCGTTCCCGAGCCTTCGGACACTCCCGCCGAGTATACCGAAGAAGTTACTCCTGAAGTTGTTCCCGAATATGCGGACATTATCGCTGAATATGTTGATTACTGGCCGGGAGCAGATGGTGTTGTCGCAGAGAAACAGTCCGAACTCCCCGTTATTTCGTTTGTCACCCCGGATGTTTCGCCTGTTCCGCAAAATTATGAACTGCACACGTTAGGTGTAACAAATCTGCACAAGAAATTCGGACGCAAGGAAGTTGTCCGGGGCGTAGATTTTAATATGCGCAACGGCGAAGTAGCCGGTCTTCTGGGTCCCAACGGAGCGGGTAAGACAACAATTTTCTACATGATTGTCGGTTTTTATCAGCCTACTCAGGGGATTGTTACCCTGGACGATGCTGACATAACATCCAAGCCCATGTTTCGCCGTGCGCGGCTGGGTATCGCCTATCTCCCGCAGGAAGCTTCCATCTTCCGCAAACTTACAGTTGAACAGAATATTTGGGCTGTCCTTGAAAGCCGGCGCGACATAAACAAACATGAAAAGAAAGCGAAACTGGACAGCCTCCTTAGTGAGTTCGGAATTAACCGGATACGGTCGCAATTCGGGTACACACTTTCCGGCGGAGAGCGCCGGCGTACGGAAATCGCCAGAGCATTGGCTACCGAGCCAAAGTTTCTGCTTTTGGACGAACCTTTTGCCGGAATTGACCCCATCGCTGTTTTTGAAATCAAACAAATCATCCGCCGTCTCGCGGAAAAAGGAATCGGTGTCCTGATTACAGACCACAATGTCCGGGATACCCTGGAAATAACTACCGAAGCCTTTATCATCGCCGAAGGCAATATTGTCGCCCGCGGCGACAGGGACGCAATTCTCAACAATGAAATGGTTCGGGAAGTTTACCTCGGCAGTGAGTTCAGGATGTAAACAGCCTTTTCCTCTCTCCTCTCACCAAAAACCGCAGAATTCAGCCAAAATTCATCAAAAATACCTCAAAAAACGCCGTCTAATCACTTGACACCCCTCCAATTTTAGTCTATCCTTACTTGAATTTGAATTATTTACGGTAAGGGGTAAGCTATGAGTGTGATGCTCTGGATTGTACTCCCTCTTGCCGGGTTAACCTTAGGCTGGATTATAAGATGGCTTTACGCCAGATTTCAACTTACGGCATCTGAACAATATGCCGAACGCATAAGACAGGATGCGATAAAGGAAACTGAGGCCAAAAAGAAGGAAATACTTCTTGAGGCAAAAGAACAAGTAATCCGTGAACGGAACCAGCAGGAAAGGGAGACTCGGGAACGAAGGGCTGAGTTGCAGCGGTATGAACGCCGCGTTGTCCAAAAAGAAGAAGTTATAGATAAAAAGATCGCTCAAATTGAGCGGACTGAACAGGCATACGTTGAAAAAGAGAAAGCCATTCAACAGCGGGAATCTGCCCTCACAAAAGAGGAGCAGCGTTACCGGGCTGAACTTGAACGTATATCCGGTTTGACCTCGGATGAGGCGAAGGCTCTCATCATCCGTAATCTGGAAAACGAAGCCAAACATGACGCCCAGTCCTTGATCAACAAGATCGAACAGGAAGCAAATCTTGCGGGTGAGAAAAAAGCACGCGACATTCTGGTCGCCACGATTCAACGGCTCGCCGCCGAAGTTACAGGCGATGTTACCGTAGCCACCGTTAACCTTCCCAACGATGAAATGAAGGGAAGGATCATCGGCAGGGAAGGCCGCAACATCCGCACACTGGAAACGCTCACCGGCGTAGACATCATCATTGATGATACTCCCGAAGCGGTGGTCATTTCCTGTTTTGATCCGGTGCGCAGGGAAATTGCTAAAGTCTCCCTTGAGCGGCTCATTCTGGACGGGCGGATTCATCCAGCGCGGATCGAGGAAATCGTTATCAGGGTCAGCAAGGACATTTCCCAGAAAATATTCGAAGAGGGCGAAAAAGTTCTCTTCGATATGGGAATCCACAATATCAAGCAGGATGCTGTCCGCGCATTGGGGCGGCTTTATTTCCGCACCAGTTACGGGCAGAATGTGCTCCATCATTCAAAGGAAGTGGCGGTTATCGCGGGCATGCTTGCCGCGGAAGTCGGCTGCAACCGCGATCTGGCAAAACGCGCCGCCCTGCTTCACGACATCGGCAAAGGAGTCGAGTCCGATTCTGACCTGAACCACGCCGAGATCGGCATGGACATGGCGCGTAAAATGGGCGAAGACCCGCGCATTATAAACGCTATCGGCAGCCATCATAACGATATTGAGCCAACCTGCGTTGAGGCTGTGCTGGTGCAGATTGCGGACGCTATTTCCGCGGCACGCCCCGGAGCGCGCAAGGAAACGCTGGATAACTACATCAAGCGGCTTGAGAACCTTGAAAATATCGCCGTGGGCTTTACCGGCGTAGACAAGTCCTTCGCCATTCAGGCGGGACGCGAATTGCGCATAATGGTGAACAACGAGGCTGTAACCGATGATCAGACGAGGGAATTGGCGAAGGAAATTGCCAAGAAGATTGAAAGTGATCTTCGCTATCCGGGACGCATCAAGGTTACAATGATTCGGGAAACGCGGATTACGGAATACGCAAGGTAGGTATTTACAAAGGATGATGCGCCATGTTCAATGTTTTGGAAACGCTTACTTCCGCTGGTTTTTCCGCGTATCTGTGCGGCTATGGCGCAATTGATTCCTGGCTGGGCAGAGGCGGCGGCAGTGTCCGGCTTCTTACCAATGCGGATACGGCGGAGTTAGCGAAACTTTTTGAAGATTTGCGCTATCCGGGCATAGACCTTGCGGATGCCGCGCTGGACGGTAAAGACCAAACATGGTATTTTCACTGCGCGGATTCCATAGCAGCCTTCCGCCCATCCTGTAAGTTACTGCAATTTTATCAGGATTGCAGATCGCGCACCTTTCATGACCCTTGCGGAGTTTATCCCCTGCTTGCCGAAATCAGGCGGAGTATTCACACCGAAACTCAGATCAACATAAA
Organism: Treponema sp.; assembly: GCA_031256035.1. Lineage (GTDB taxonomy): Bacteria > Spirochaetota > Spirochaetia > Treponematales > Breznakiellaceae > WQXQ01. The sequence continues at coordinate 25,647 of JAIRRJ010000056.1, forward strand.
CCCGCTGGAAATTTTCCGGGAAGGGAATTCATTAATGGACGCGGCGCTGATCCTTGCAAAGTACTTCCCTGTTGACAGCTTAACAGATCGGCACATAAGGGAAGTTGCGCAATTATTTCCCGATTGCGCCGTCCCGGCACAGGAGGAGCAGCGGTTATTGCTCTCTGAACTGATGCTCTCTCCAAATCCGGGGCTGGGGCTGGAACTTCTAAAAGCATCAGGCTTTATCGGTAAGTTTTGGCATGAACTGGCAAATCTGGATCAGGCTGATCATTCCAAGGAATTTCATCCGGAAGGAAATGCCTGGAAACACACGATGGAAACATTCCGTTACCGGAAAACCGGCGCACCTAATGCAACGAAGTTACCCGCGCATGATCTTCGGCTCTCACTTGGGCTTTTGCTGCACGACATCGGGAAACCAATCGCCATATCAGCAGGCAGCCGCCGTTATGACGGCCATGCGGAGTTAGGTGAAAGTCAGGCGCGCCGGTTCCTTGGGCGGCTGGGTTTCAGTACGTCCGTATCAAACGATGTTTGTTTTCTGGTACGCAACCACATGCTTCCCGCCGCCCTCCCCCGGCTGCCGCTTTACCGCACCGCGGAGATAATGGCGTCTCCTCTTTTCCCCGTCCTTCTGGAACTGTACCGCTGCGATGAATCATCGTCTTTTAAGGGGTTGGACGGTTACTATGAAAGCAGCGCGGCGTACCAGTCATTTTTGCGCAACCGGCGCAACCCCTACCGTTCCGCGGACGGAAAAAAACTGAAACAGATGAGCGGCGCTGGCGTCCGTTAAGCAAAGGAGAATAGAATGATTTTTTTTACAGCAGATACGCATTTTAACGATTCTTATTGTATAGAATTATTCAAAAGACCGTTTTCCGGTGTTGAACAAATGGATGAAACAATTATAAGAAACTGGAATTCATGTGTGAATGACAATGATGAAGTATACATTTTGGGAGATTTTGCATTTACCGGTAACAGCTTGGAACCTGAAATTCTTTTGAAAAAGTTGAATGGCAGGAAATATTTAATAAGAGGCAATCATGATCATTTTCTTGACGATAAGAATTTCAACATAAAAAACTTTGAATGGGTCAAGGATTATTATGTACTGGAATATGAAACGAAAAAGTTTGTATTATTTCATTATCCGATATTTATGTGGGATGGATATTTTGACGGTACGGCAATCCACTTGTATGGCCATGTACACAATATGTTAGGTAACAAAAAAGAGCAGGAAAGACTTAACATACTTGGTAAAAAAGCAATGAATGTGGGCGTGGACATGAATAACTTTTTCCCGGTCAGCATTGAAAAAATAATACAGGAAACAGAGTGATTCTCTTTGCCGGCGGTGAGACTTGAACTCACACATACTTGCGTACGGTAGATTTTGAGTCTACTGCGTCTGCCATTCCGCCACGCCGGCTAATAAACGCACCCCGTCAAGGGGTGTCATCTCGAAAAAAATCAAAACGCCGTAGCGCCAATAAATGTTACCGTTTCCGGTAAATGTAGGCTGACTTTAGTCAGCCGTATGCGCGCCGGCTGCTACTATTATTTACTATATCTTAAAACAAACTGCTTTCACAAGCCCACACTATTCCCCTATGATTTTAACCAGTACCCGTTTGCGGCGCTGACCGTCGAACTCGCCGTAGAAAATTTGCTCCCACGGGCCAAAATGCAGTTTGCCGCCGGTTACGGCGACTACCACTTCGCGCCCCATTATCTGTCTTTTCATGTGAGCGTCTGCGTTAACTTCACCAGTGTTGTGGCGGTAACCTGATACCGGCTCATGTGGCGCGAGTTTCTCAAGCCAAACATCAAAGTCGTGGTGCAAGCCGGACTCATCATCATTGATGAAAACGCTGGCGGTGATGTGCATGGCGTTGATGAGGCACAACCCCTCCTGAATGCCCGATTCCCTCAGCAGGGCTTCAACTTCACCCGTTATATTGATGAATTCCTTCGGTTTTTTTGTGTTGAACCACAACTCTTTGGCAATGGATTTCATGACTCATTATTGCCGGAAGATGCTCTCTGCACAAGGGATGAGTTTTGGTTTCTTGACAATACGGCTATAAAAGAGGCAATATATATGGAACGATAAAAGTATACGAAAAACTTTCCAAAAGGAGCCCCCTGTGAGCCATTCTACAGACCAAATCAGAAATGTCGCCATAGCCGGTCATGGACAAACCGGAAAAACCACCCTTTTTGAACATTTGCTGTTTGCCGGAGGAGTCATTCCCCGCGCCGAAACGCTGGAATCAGGCAAAACCACAAGCGATTCCAGCCCGGAGGAAATCGACCGTAAGATTTCAATTCACGCCGCTATGGGGCATGTTGAGCGCAGCGGGGTAAAAATCAACTTTTTCGATACTCCCGGCTCGTCCGATTTTTCGGGCGGCGTTATCTTAAGTTTCCGCGCCGCAGAGTTCGCCCTGCTGATGGTGGACGGGAAATCCGGCGTTCAAATCGAGACCGTTAAACTGTGGCGGAATCTTGATGGGCAGGGAAAACCTAGAGGCGTTTTCATCACCAAACTCGATAACGATCAGGCGGATTTTTCCAAAGTTCTCGCCGACATTAAAGAAAAATTCAAGGTCGATCCTGTGCCGATTACCATTTCGATGGGAGCGGGCGGCGCATTCAAGGGTGTAATCGACGTACTGCACGAAAAGGCGTACCTGCTTCAAGGAGATGCTCTCGAAAAAGAAAGCCCCATCCCCGATGAATTCAAGGACGCTCTCGCTGCGGCGCGTGAAAAGTTGATCGAGGCGGCGGCTGAGGGAGACGATGCCCTGATGGAACAGTACATCGAAAAAGGCTCGCTTTCCCCCGAAGAAATAAAAAAGGGGCTGATTGCGGCTCTGGCGGAAAACAAGTATGTTCCGGCTTTTGCCGGAGCGCCTTTGAAAAATGCAGGCGTTATTCCGTTTATCGATTTTGTCGCCGATGCCGCTCCGAATCCGAAAACAGCAAAAGACACGATGCTCAACTCCGAGGGCAAGGAACAGCCTGTTGCTATCGACCCGGGCAAACCGCTTTCCGCGCTTGTTATCAAAACCGCCTACGATCAGTTTTCAGGAAAACTTTCATGGATAAAAATCGTTACGGGCAAACTCGCCGCAGATTCCGAAACGATCAATGTTACGGAAAACAAGAAAGAGCGCATCGGCAAACTTTACACCTGTCAGGGCAAGAAACTTGAAGAGGTGAAGGAACTCTTTGCCGGCGACATCGGCATTATTACCAAGTCCGCCACTCTTAAAACCAGCGATACGCTGGCAGCCGCGGACGCTGGTTTAACCTTTGTGCCGCTGCGCCTGCCGGAACCTGTTCATTCGATAGCGGTAAACGCAACCGCGAAAAAAGACGATGACAAACTCGGCGAATTCCTTGTACGCGCAGCAGAAGAAGATAAAACTTTCCGCTATCACTTTAACGGTGAAACAAAAGAGACTGTCATTTCCGGCATGGGCGAATTGCAGATCAACATCATCCTTGACAAAATCAAAACCAACCAGAAGATTGAAGTTGAAACCCGCGTCCCCAAAGTCGCCTACCGCGAAACCATCACCAAAAAAGCGGGCGCTGAATACACTCACAAAAAGCAGACTGGCGGTCACGGTCAATACGGAAAGGTAGTGCTTGAAGTCGCGCCTCTGCCGCGCGGCGAAAAATATCAGTTTGTCAACGCCATTTTCGGCGGCGCAATCCCGAAGAACTACATCCCCGGCGTAGAAAAGGGCGTAGTGGAAGGCATGGCGCACGGCACAATGGCGCAGTATCCCGTTGTTGACGTGGAAGTGAAGATTACAGACGGAAAGTACCATCCGGTAGATTCTTCTGAATTGTCGTTCAAGCTGGCGGCGCGTAACGCTTTCCGCGATGCCATGCGCCAGGCGAATCCTACCCTGCTGGAACCGGTTATGACTCTGACGGTCTTTGTCGAAGAAAAGTACCTCGGCGATGTAATGAGCGATCTTTCCGGCAAGCGCGGGAAAATCCTCGGGCAGGATTCAGCGGGCGGCATCGCGGAAATCCGCGCCGAAGTTCCACAGGCGGAATTGCTGCGTTATTCGATAGACCTGCGCTCGATTACTTCCGGCACCGGCTCGTTCAATGTGGCGTTCAGCCACTATGCGCCTATCTCAGGCCGCATCGCAGACGATGTGATCAAGGCAAGGGAAACCTTCAAAGTTCAGGAAGCAGACGAATAACTAAACTTTCGGATTGTCAACCTCTACCTTATCCCCTTCCTGATAGGGAGCTAAGGCAGCAACCATGCGTATCGGGGCAGAAGATTTGTTAATCACATAATGAACCTCTTTTGGTTCAATGTGGATGAACTGCCCGGGGCTGAGAGTGTGAGGCGTTCCGTCAACAACAATGGTAACAGTTCCTTCAAGGATGTAAAAGTTTTCTTCCATTACATCGTGATAATGTGCGCGAAAATCCTGACCCGGCATAAATTGCACAAGCGCAAAATTCATCCGCGGTCCCTGCATCAGGTACTTGGGACCGTTATCGCCGAAACGGTATTCCCTGTCTTTTTCGTCAACTACGAACATAATTCCTCCAATTACAAGCCCGGTGCAGCCCACATATATCGTGTGGTTTTATCATCACTGAGCTTTAACTGCGGCGCATAAGCCGCCTTCCATTGCTTGTATGCGTCTTCATAAACATTTCTGTTTTCTTTGTTAGGTGTAAACGTCTTTTCGATTTTTACCAGTTTACGTGCGGCTTCCCTGATGTCCGGGTATAAGCCGATGCCTTTGCCTGCCATAATCGCCGCCCCAAGCGCGGTTGCCTCTTTTACAGCGGGAACATCAACCGGAATGTTGAGAACGTCAGCCAGTATCTGAGACCAGAGCCAGCTCTTTGAAGCGCCTCCCGCGAATACTATTTTTTCAGGGCGGTTGCCTGTTACCCTTTCCACCAACTGTACATGACCAAGCGTAACAAGAGCGGTATTTTCTATGATCGCTCGGTAGAATGTAACTTTGTTGTATTTCTCTGGGTTAAGTTCAAAATTCATAAAAGCGGGTGAAGCGTGTTTCCAGTTGATATAGTTCATCACATCTGAAAAGGCGCAGATCATCCCGTAACATCCGGCAGGGACAGCGGCTGCCGCTTTATCCATGATTGTGTAAGGATCAACTCCTTTTTCGGCAGCAAGACGTTTTTCTTCGGCGCAGAAAGCGTCCCGGAACCAGCGCATCACAAGACCGGGGAAAAAGGCAATCGCTTCGTACTGCCACAATTTGCCAACGGCATGACAGTTAACGCGCACATCGCACTGTGGAGAACAGCCGGCGACTCCGGTGTTGTATTCGTACTGCCAGAAACTGCCGCCGAAAACGACCGCCTGCCCGGCGTCAACAACGCCGACTCCGGCCGCCCCCAACTGACAGTCTCCGCCGCCTGAGACCAGCGGAGTGCCTTCGGCAAGTCCGGTTTCCGCCGCGCCTGCTTTGGAGACTTGGGCAACAACAGTTCCACATTCTTTTACTTCGGGAAAAATATCATCCCGTAGACCACAGCGGCGGGCAATGTTACTGTCCCATGTTCTTGTTTTAAGATCGAAAAGCCCTGTGGTTGAACCGTTGCTTGGTTCCACTGCAAGTACGCTGGAAAGTTTATAGATGATCCAGTCGTTGAACATTCCAATACGCGCGATTTTGCTGTACACATCGGGGAGTTTATTCTTTACCCAGAGAAGACGCGGTAAAGCGCCGAGCGCGAAGGTTTGACCGGATTCAAGGTAGAGTTCTTTTTCAAGCCCGGGATCAATTTGTTTGAGTTGGGCAACTTCGTCTCCCGCGCGTGCATCGACATTGGCGCATGCCCAGATTTCCTTTCCCGCCGCATCGTACAGGATAATTCCTTCCCGCATACAGGTGCTGGACAATGCCGCAATTTCAGCGGGTTTAATTCCGGTTTGTGCGATAACTTCCCGGATACAAGAACAGGTTAATTCCCAGTTAACACTCCAATCAAAGTCCATGCTGCCCGGATAGCGGGGGTCTTCGCGGTGTTTCCATTCTTTCTGGACGCAGCCTATCTGGTTGCCGTTAGTATCGAAAATAACGGCGCGTACACTGCCTGTTCCCGCATCAACTGCCATTAGATAATTGCTGGGCATCAGTCCTCCTAATAATTTTTATTCATAATGTCCGCCGCATTGGACAATAATTATTTGGGTTTTTTCTGCTTTATATACTATGCGGTTTGCCTCGTCAATCCGGCGACTCCAATAACCTTGTAAATTTCCTACCAATGGTTCGGGCTTACCGATACCGGTAAAGGGATGCCTGTTTATATCTTCCAGAAGCTTATTGATACGCTTTAGTGTTTTTCTGTCCTGCTTCTGCCATTCAAGATATTCGTCCCATGCCCTGTCGTGCCATAATTTATTCATTTTCCGGCTCTATCAAATCGTGAGATGCAAGATTTTTTCCCGCTTTAATATCCGCAATTCTGCGCATCAACTCCGTTTGATTTTTATCACTAAAAAACGGGTCATAAATTTCAAATGGTATTTTTCCCTGACGCAGGGCTTGACGTGCAAAAACACCAAAAGCAGTGGACAGATTCATTCCAAAATCCCCAAACAACTTTTCGGCATTTTCCTTTATATCACGGTCCAGCCTTATTGTTACGTTGATTGTCTGACTTTGCGTCATAGTAGAACCTCCAGTCAACAAATTACGCTTTTAATATACTATATTAATTTCGTGCATGTCAAATGATTTACACGACAATCTATCAGATAGACAATTTTATCAAGTGCAGTTATTATTTCCATAACAGGAGAAATATCATGGCTGATAAGGACAAGGACACAGACAAGATTGAGAAAAACTACCAAACCGACAAACCATTTGCGGTTAACGGTAATTTTCATGTAAAGGGAGCTGCGAATCTTGACTGGGGCATGAAGAAACATCTGACCAATATTTTTAGCCCAAGAAGCGGCAACACGGTGATGTTCGCTTTTGATCACGGCTACTTCATGGGGTCTGTGTCCGGCCTTGAACGGCTCGATCTGCTCATCCCCAGACTGGTGGATCATGTTGATGTACTGATGGCGACAAGAGGCGCGCTCAGGACATGCGTAAAACCGAATTGCAGAAAGGGCATTGCCCTGCGTGTATCAGCCGGTTCGTCAATGCTGAATGACGACCTCAGCCATGAGCTTGTCTCTGTCGATATTGAAGACGCGATCCGTATGAACGCGGACTGCATGGCGGTACAGACTTTTATTGGGGCGGACGGTCAGCTTTCAAGCATCGACAATCTTTCCAAAGTTATAAACGCGGGCAACCGTTACAGCATACCGACTCTCGGCGTTATCGCTGTTGGAAAAAACATGGAAAGGACAAGTCAGTATTTCAAACTTGCAACCAGAATTGTAGCGGAACTTGGCGCCCATATCATCAAGACTTACTACTGCGATAATTTCGAGGAAGTGGTCGCCGCTTGCCCTGTTCCGATTGTGGTGGCGGGCGGCAAGAAACTTTCTGAAAAAGACGCGCTAACAATGGCTTATCAATCAATGCAGGGCGGCGCACGCGGCCTTGATATGGGACGCAATATTTTTCAGAGCCATCATCCTGTTGCAATGGCGGACGCTATCGGCAAAATTGTGCATAACAAGTACACAGACAAGGAAGCGTTGGAGTTTTTCAAAGAGAAAACAAAGAGCAAGTAGGCGATTATTTCAGACAATAAGCCTCAGCCAGATTAAGTCTTCCTTCCTTTACGTCTACATTGTCCATTTTAACGGAATGGATTACTTGATTACCCGAGTCATAATAATTTATCACAAATGAATATGTGCCCGGATTAAGGTTTATACCTGTAACCCACGCCCATGCTGGGAAAAATCGTGAAGAACGAACATCGACTTTATCAAGATTCAAGCCTGTTTTCATAATTGAATTGCGCAGCAAAGTCCTGATTAGAACTAAATTAAATTTTTTCTTGTAGGTCTCATTGTAAACAGCCTCAAGATTTTCCAGCTTTTCCAGTTTTACTGTTTGACCATTGTCAAACTTTATTTCTATTCTGTTGACCAGAGAAGGACGCGGCTCAAGTACCGAAACGGCCGCAGATACATAGTTCCCTTCATCATAAAGCTGCTGTTGTACGACAGCGGCTTTTTTTACAGGAGAAAGACCGCTGAATCCGATGACATTAAGTCTTGCCATTCCTCTTGGCACTGCAATCTCTCCGCTTGCAGTCGATGGAATTGGAAAGTCATAGATTTCAGGAGCATTGTTGAAAGCCGCTTTTAGCCAGTCATAATCGACACGGACGCCGTTTTCATTTCCGCTTGCCCTGTGAAATAATACGCCCAAATACCGCCCCAGCGCCGAATTGGCAAATTTTGAAGAAACATAATCGATATTATCGCCTTGTCCCGCTCTTGCCTGCATTTCTTTGCTGCTAACGCTGTATTTATTTTCCAAAAAAGCCAGTTTCTCGTTTATCCGTCTTGCCTCTACCACAGCGCTTTCTATTTTATCCTTGTGATAATAGTTCAAGGCATTAAACAGGTTGACATAAATATCTTCAAAATCCTCACTTTCATATTCAAGAAGATTATCACCGGCAAACCCGGAAGCTTCTCTTTTTGATATACTTTTGGTGTATGCTTCTTCAATGTGCCTTTCAGCTTCCCGCAGAAATTCAATGGAAGCGTCATGATTGCCCGCGTAATGATTCAATATTCCCGCATCCAGTTCATACAAGATAACTGAATTCATGGTATAGAGTTTATTCTTATTGGCGTCAAAGTCATTGACGGCTTCCTGATAATTACCATTATGCGCGGCGGCATCTATTCCCTTAAAAAGAGAAGGATCGATATTATTGTTATTGCCGGCGCCGGTATTAGCGCAGGAAAATATCAACAACATTGCTGACATGACGGTATATTTGGTTTTTTTCATAATTATCCTCCTGTTATCTGCAAATGCCAATTATTTTCCCGGCTTTCTTGCTACGAAAATCATTGCCTCATCAGGATTAATGGCGGTACTCCTGAACATGTATATGTACCCCGCCTCAAAATCATGGTAATGTTCAATTGTTTTTTCGTTAAAAATAACTTTCATGGTGTGATAACCTTCAGGGATACGAACTTTTAAATCTATAAGGCTGGACATTGGAGGCGTCCATTTAACCGGAGCTTCATCAAATTCCGTTATCGTTATAAAGTTGGGGATTTGCAAAGTGCATAATTTATCCTCCGGTACTGTTTCGTCATATACTATTGGAAGCGATGCACAACCGGAAAGCGCAAGAGCAAATAATACCGTAAAAAAAATTGACCCCAATCCCGTTTTTTTCATATTTTACTCCTGTATCTTTTAGGATTTAATATACGGTTACTTTTACATTTTTACAAGCGACTTTTTTACGGTTTTACCGTGTTATATTCATCCGTTGTTAATTCGGACACGCTGGGTGACAGATTCGGTATTACTTTCTCATTTCATCAAAGGCGGCCTTAATGTCATTTGATACTGTTTCGACCAGTTTTTTTTGTATAGATTCCATCCGTTTTAAGTATGCTGACCGTCCCGGCTGTGTTTCATCAAAAAATAGCTGATACGGCTCAATCTTCAGGGCATCGGCAAGCTTCCCAATGAACGCAAATGAAGGATGCCCTTTTCCGCTCTCAAGCTGCCTGATATATGAATGAGCGGTGTCGCACTTTTCCGCTAGTTCCTTCTGGGAAAACCCAATAATTTTACGCCATTTCTTTAAATTATGGATAAAAAGCTGGTCTAAATCCATTTTTGTATCCTACGAGCGATCTTTTATTAATTATAGAGACACTTGACACATACATTATAAGTAAATTATGATCGTTATAAACTAACAATTTGGAGATTATGACAATGAATACAATTGGAAGAATTTATGGCGGAAAAGCGGCCATTGACACTGAAAGTGTGAAGGATTTTTTTAATAACAATGCCAAGAAAGACACTTCCCTAAAATCTGTTTTACTTGGGAACGATTTTGGTGAAAATAGCGCCGATTTGCATAATCAAAAAGAAGCAAAAATTGTAATGGATTTTATCGGCAGTGGTAAAAAAAATGTTTTGGATATTGGTTGTGGAATTGGCAGGTGGGCATATAACCTAAAACAGTTAATTAGAAAATATGATGGAATAGATTTTTCAGAGGAATTTGTAAAAGCGGCAGCCAATAATTTAATGGATGTCAATGAAACAAAGTTTTATTGCATGTCTGCAACTGACATTGACAGGACAAAATTATTGGAAAAATATGATGTCATCATAGTAACAGGAGTGTCAATGTATATAAATGATAATGAACTGAAAAAACTATATGATTACATAAACAATTTTTCTCAAAGTGGTACTTTGCTATATTTACAGGATACAACAAGTCTACTTAAAACAAGACTAACACTAAAAGACTTTGACTCAAGGGAACTTAATACAAAATATAACGCTATTTATCGGACAAAGGCAGAATATGAAATATTATTTAAACAATATTTATCCATGTTTAAATTGACTGAAAATGGCACAGACCTATTGCTAGATAAAAATAGTGGAGCAAGGGAAGAAACAAATGCCAGATATTGGTGTTTCAGGAAAGAATGAAACATTCCGGAGGATGTTATGAAACTTTTTACACCCGGTCCTATTATGATGGCCCCTGAAACTATTATTGAAGCGGGCAGACAATCGCAATACTTTCGCACTCCCGAATTTTCTAAAATGCTTAGTGAATGTGCGGAAATGCTTGGAGATATACTGAATGCACCCGATTACGCAAAAATGATTTTCCTCACAGGAAGTGGAACAGCCGCAATGGAAGCAACAGTAACGAATCTTTTTACAGAACAGGATAAAATCATCATAATAAACGGCGGCAGCTTTGGAAAAAGATTTAAACAGATATGTGAAATTCATAACCTAAACTTTGTATCCATAGACCTGGAATGGAATGAAACATTCAGCACGGAAATTTTGACAAACTATCAGGAATCCGGTTTTACTGGTATGTTGATTAACATGTGCGAGACATCTACCGGACAAAAATATCCCATGGAAGCAATAGCCGAATTTTGCAAAACCAACAATATTTGTCTTGTTATTGACGCAATCAGTTCTTTTTTATGTGATTCAGTAAGAATGAAACCATTGGGGGCAGCAGCCGTTATTATCAGTTCTCAAAAAGGCTTGGGATTACAACCAGGAATGTCATTTGTCGCCTTGACAGAAGAAGCTTACAGGGGACGTTGTGAGCGGAACAAAGTTAAATCATTGTATTTTCGTTTTACTGATTATGTTAGTGATATAGGGCGTGGGCAAACTCCGTATACGCCGGCGGTCAGTATTATTAATCAGCTCCATTGCAAACTCAATAAATTGGTTAGTGAAGGGGTATGGGCGCAAATTTATCACATTGCGACGCTTGCATCGTATTTTAGAGCGAAGCTTACGGAAAAAACAAATTTTATTATTCCAACGTATCCATTGTCGAATTGTTTAACGCCTGTTTACTGTGAGAAAAATAATGCGATGGAAATAGTTGAAATACTAAAAAAACGTCATGATGTATATGTTACACCGTGCGGCGGTTCAACAGCATCATTTTTATTCCGTGTCGCACACATGAGCAGGCAAATCACAAAAGATGATGTTGATGTACTGATTGAATTATTGCGGAATTATTGACGGACAGTAAAATGATAGCTAATAAAACAGTGGTTTATACATCCGGCACATTTGATATGCTTCACATCAACCATTTGAAAATGATTGAATACGCGCGTTCACTGGCTGATATTTTAATTGTCGGAGTAAATACCGATGAGTTGGTATCATCATATAAAACAGATCCAATTATACCATTTGAGGAACGTATAGCATTAGTTAAAGCGCTAAAATATCCCGATATAGTTATACCCCAACATTCACTTGATCATAGAGAAAAAGTTAAAAATTTGAATTTTGATGTTTTTGTAGTTGGTGACGATTGGACCGGAAGATTTGACTATCTAAACGAACAAAAGGTAACGGTTGTATATTTTCCTTACGGGGTGGGTATTAGCTCCACTAATTTGAAAGAAAGGATATACAAAAACTATGAAGCAATAAAGCAAAAAGCCGATTCACATTTTCCTATGGATTTAGTTATAGTACAATAACTATAAAAAGCCAGTCTAAATCCACTACCCATTGCCCTTAGGTGCTTCCGGTTGATTAGGTCCAAATCCCTTGATTAGCACCAGCGGCTCTACGGGGCTAACGTTGGTGATAACGATCCCTTTTTTGGCAGCGTCTTCGGACACAAAGAATTCGTCCGCGCTTTGCTGGCCGAAGCGCAGCATCCCCGGCGCTTCGCAATGGTACGCGCCGAATTTGCCATGCCCCTGGGTGAAAATCACGCTGTGTGCGGCAGGCTCCTTGATCGTAACCGTTTTTCTCGGATTAATCGAAAGTTCCTTCCCGCTGAAATAGCCGTCATTCGCATAAGAGATCCATCTCTCTTCATAGTCTGAGTTTTTGGCAATGGTGATCGGCGGTCTGCCAAAGCGTTTTTTGTAGTGGGGATCGACATTCTTTTCCCAGTCCAGCAGGCTGAAAATATAATCAATGTCATCTTTTTTATCGGGCGGACATTCGCCGTTCAAGAATTCGCGGGGGTAAGTTACGCCGGAGACTACATTTTCGTGTACTGAGTTGACGTCTCCGTTCCAGTTAAGTTCCCATGTCATCACAGAGCCGGGCGCGTGGATGACGCCGCCGGGGGAGTACCAGCCCGAACCAAGCTCAATGCGCCATGCGCGGGAAAGTTCGGTGATGCGGGTGTCGCCCTTGTTGAAATCACGGAGGCGCTGTTTTACTTCTTCCGGTTTGGTGTCGGGATCGTAGCCGAAATAGGTCGCGTTCATTTCTCCGGTGTGGCTTGCGAACTGGTGCGGGAAGTAATAACACTCAGGTTTGCCGAGTTTGCCGACACGGGCTGCTGCTTCCATATCAAGATGCAGGTGATGAAAGAGCGGCGTTTTAAGATCATAGAATTTCGAGAACACGGGGAAACCGCCGTATTGCGTCATGAGTTCTTTCCCGATAACCGCCGCGCCCAACGCCGCGATTGCATCTTTCAGGCTGAACTTTTCGTTGCTGCCGTAATCTGTCGCCACAAAACTCAAGCCCTCTTCAGGCCCTGCAAGCGGCCCGTTCTGGGCGATATTGGTAGAAGCCATCCACCGCTCTTTTATGGAGCCGCGTTCAAGCCCGTAGGCAAAGTAATCATCGGGATGCAGCCTTAACCGCCTGCCTTCAACACCGAAAGGACGCGGGATAAAGTTCGGATTCAGGCGGAAGATGCCTTCGCCCTTTTGCAGTGTTTTTTCCATTAATTCTTTATTTGCCATGTGTTCCTCCTACCTGCCGGTTCTCTAAAAGCTAACGGGTAAACAAACGTTTAAAAAAGTCTGCTATCCCCCGGAAAAAGCCCTTGTTTGTTTTTGCACTTGACCGTTTCTCTATCGGCTTATATTCAAGATGCGGCTGGACACATTTGTACGCAGGACGGATGATCCTGCCGCCGGCGACAATTTCTTCCAGACGGTGGGCGCACCAGCCGGCAACGCGGCTTATCGCGAAAATGGGAGTGTAGAGTTCAGCAGGCAGCCCCAACATTCCGTATACAAAGCCGGAATAAAAATCCACATTGGTGCAAATATCCTTGTCCGAGCCTTTGACTTTTTTGAAAACCACCGGTACCAGCCGTTCAATAAGGCAGTGAAGGTTAAATTCCTTCTTCAGGCCTTTTTCTTCCGCAAGGGCGGCGGCTTTGTCGCGTAACAAAATGGCGCGGGGGTCTGTAATGGTGTAAACCGCGTGTCCCTGTCCGTAGATCAGCCCCGTACCGTCATACGCCTTGCCTTTCAGAATCGTGGTAAGGTAGGCGGAGACTTCTTCTTCGCTTTCCCAGTTCTTTACGTTTTTCTTGATGTCTTCCATCATGCCTATAACTTTGCTGTTTGCTCCGCCGTGCTTGAAACCTTTGAGCGAGCCAAGCCCCGCGGCTATGGCGGAATATGTATCAGTGTCGGCGGAAGAGACAAGATGCACGGCAAAGGTTGAGTTATTGCCGCCGCCGTGTTCCGCGTGAAGCACCAGCGACATATCCAGAAGTTCCGCCTCATAGCGGGTATAATTCTGATCCGGCCTTATGAGAGAGAGTATTGTCTCGGCGGTTGAGCATGATGATTCGGGCAGGTGAATTACAAGGCTGTCATTGTCAAAGTAGTGTCTTTTCGCCATGTAGGAATATGCCGCCATAGTCGGGAAACGGGCTATAAGTTCAAGGCACTGGCGGAGTACATTCTCCGGCAACTGGTTTTCCGGGTCTTCATCGTAAGAATAGAGGGTAAGCACAGAACGCGCCAGTTTATTCATTATGTCGCGTGACGGCGCCTTCATGATTGCGTCTTCGGCGAAGTTTTTGGGAAGGGTTCGATTGCTGCCGATTAATGTTGAAAATTCTTCGAGGTGTTTTTTATCGGGAAGTTGTCCGAAAAGAAGAAGGTATATCGTCTCTTCAAAACATAAACGCTTGTCTTTCGCGGCGGCATCAATAATAGATTCCACATCAATGCCCCGGTAGAAGAGTTTGCCAGGTACGGCGATTTTTTTATCATTTTCAATGACATAGCCTTGAACATCACCGACACGGGTAAGACCGACCAGTACGCCCGTACCATCCTCATTGCGTAAGCCGCGCTTTACCTTGAACTTGTTGTACAACTCGGCATCAATGTAGTCATTGCCGGTTATCTCGCTTAAGTGTTTATTAATGTCTTTCATATCTCTTCACTCCTTCTGGTTGTCATCTTCCCTGATCTGCACACGGCGTATCTTACCGCTGATAGTCTTTGGAAGCTCGGTTACAAATTCAATGATCCGCGGATACTTGTAGGGAGCGGTGGTTTTCTTGACATGGTTCTGCAGCTCCAGTTTGATTTCCTCCGAAGCTGAATAACCCTTCGCAAGTACCACTGTCGCTTTTACCACTGTGCCGCGGTCAGGATCGGGAACGCCGGTAATGGCACATTCAAGCACCGCCGGATGTTCCATTAGGGCGCTTTCAACCTCGAATGGTCCAATGCGGTAACCGGAACTTTTGATCACATCATCGTTGCGGCCTACAAACCAATAATAACCGTCTTCGTCTTTCCAGGCGACATCGCCTGTATAGTAGATGTTACCATACCACACGCTGTTTGTAAGGGCTGAATCGCGGTAATAACCGCCGAACATTCCCCACGGCATGCGTTTATCAGTACGGACAACTATCTGCCCTTCTTCGCCCGTGCCGCAGGAAGAGTTGTCATCGCGTAGCAGATCAATGTCGTATCCGGGGGCGGGCTTTCCCATTGAGCCGGGTTTTGGCTTGAGCCACGGCCAGGAGCAGAGGGTAACGGTAAGCTCTGTCTGACCGTAACATTCCCGCAGTTTGATTCCTGTCCCGGCAAGAAACTGTTCATAAATTTCAGGGTTCAGCGGCTCGCCTGCTACGGTGCAGTGCTTAAGTGCGAAAAAATCGTATTTTTTTAAGTCTTCCTTTATGAAGAAACGGTAAATAGTTGGCGGGGCGCAGAAGCTGGTGAGTTTGCATTTACTGATGATTTCCAACAGAGCAGAAGGCACAAAGCGGTCATAGTCATATACGAATATTCCCGCCTCACACAACCACTGTCCGTATATGCAGCCCCATGCGGCTTTTGCCCAGCCGGTATCAGCCACTGTTAAGTGCAAGCCGCCGGTTGTAACCCGGTGCCAGTATTTTGCGGTAGCGATGTGTCCCAGCGGATAGGCAAAATTATGCTGCACCATCTTGGGCATTCCGGTTGTGCCGGATGTAAAGTAGAGGAGCATGATGTCTTCGTTGGAATTTGCGGCATCCGGTTTTTTGAAATCAGAAGAGGCGCTTTCAAGAAGAGGGGAAAAGTCTGTCCATGATGCTGATTTTGCCGGATTGAAATCTTTGGGGTTGTGAACTGATCTGACAAAAGCCTTGTATCGCAGGTGGGATACAGAGCTGCGCACCGTAGTTTCAGCTTCATCAATCCGCTGTATCAGATCGGGATCGTCTACGCAGATAATGCCTTTAATATCGGCGGCGTTACAGCGGTACACAATGTCTTTGGTAGTGAGAAGATGTGTCGCGGGAATGGCAACCGCGCCCAGCTTGTGCAGGGCAAGCAGCACCGGCCAGTATTCCCAGCGGCGTTTCAGGATCAGCATTACCGGATCGCCTCTGCCGATTCCGGCTGCGCGTAACACATTAGCCGCCTTATCGGACAGCTTCTTCATGTCCCCGAAAGTAAAAGAGGCTTCAGCGCCTTTTTCATCGCACCATTGCAGGGCGCGCTCATTCTCTTTTCTCTCTGCGAGAACATCAATTACATCGTAGGCAAAATTGAAATTCTCGGGGACATTTACGGAAAAATTTTTGTAAAAATCTTCGTAAGATTCAAATTCAGTTTTGGGCAAAAACTTGTCAAGCAGTGTCATTTATACTCCTTAAATTTAGGTTTGTCTGGCAGTGATTTAAAAAACAAATGCCAGAAAACGGGCGGCTTTTCCGCCAAGAGCCTTCATTCCGTGAGGCTCGCCGGAATCATAGTACACACAATCGCCGGGGCCGAGTTCAATATCAAGGCCGCCGATTGAAATCAGCAGCCGCCCCTCCAATACATAGTTAAATTCCTGCCCCGGATGGGTATTCAGATTTATGGGTTTGTTTTCAGTTTCGGAAGACGCTTCAACCAAAAACGGCTCCGCTTTCTTCCGGTGAAAATTGTATGCAAGGTTCCAGTATCCGTACATGGGGCGGCGGCTTACTTCCGGCGCCTGCCCTGCTCTGGTAACGCAGCAGGTTTTTAGTTTTGAGGCGACCCCGCTGATGAGTTCTGAAAGGTCAACCTTAAAGCGGGAAGCGATCTCAACAAGCGCGCCTACAGGGAAATCTTTTTCTCCCGATTCCCATGCGTTGTACTCGGCGGGATCAAAACCCAGTTCTTTTGCGAGAGTTTCGGAGGAGATTTCTTCAATTTCCCTTAATACCCGCACACGGGCGGAAATTTCTTTTACATTTTCTTTCATTTCTTTCCTCATGAGGCAGTTCTGCTGAATCTGATTTTTGACCGCTGCCTTAAATTGCTCTTACCTCAACCGTCCCGTCCGAATGTGCGATGTAAACCACCGGCTTTTTACCGGAAAAAAAACCATTCTCCACTACGCCCGGAATGTGATTTAACTCCGCCTCCATCAAGGCGGGATCAACAGGGGCGCTAAAGCGGATGTCCAGGATAATATTTCCGTGTTCGGTAATGACAGGCCCGGCCTTGCGTAACGCTTCTCTAAGTATAACAGATGCGCCAATTTTTTCAAGAGCTTTGGTAACTGAAACTCTGGCTTCGGGGATAACTTCTACCGGTACGGGAAAACCGGTTCCCAGGTGCGGAACAATTTTTGATTTATCGACAGTGATTGCAAATAACGCCGAATTATACGCGGCAAGTTTTTCAATCAACAGCGCGCCTCCGCCGCCCTTGATGAGGCGGTTTTGCGGATCAACTTCATCCGCGCCGTCAATGGTCAAGTCCAGTCCGCCTGAAAATTCCCGCGAATTGAGAGGGTAGATGGGTATCCCCAGCTTTTCACATTCAATCTCCGCCTGAAAGCTTGTGGCGAATGCGCTGATGTCGCATAATACCCCCTGCGCGATGAGTTCTCCTGCCCGCCTGATTGCGTGAATGGCGGTGGAACCGGTGCCAAGACCGAGTTTCATGCCGCTCTTTACAAGGGCGTCAACGGCTGCCGCCGCCGCCGCTTCTTTCATTTTTTCCTTATTTTGCTCCATACGTTTCTCCTGTCGAATTATATCCGTGGTATAAGCTGATGGGGTATTTCTTTTCCCATGAAACAACTATATTGCAGACACGCCTGACGGATTACCATGTCGTAACCGTTGCTGGTTCTGCATCCTGCGGCGGCGGCGCGTTCCAGGAACGGCGTCATTTCCGGTTTATAGATTAAATCCATCACTGCCTCTTTGCCTGAAAAATTGTATATTTCCAGAGGGTCCGAAGCGTCGCTTCCTTCCATCCCTGCGGAGGTGGTCTGTATTATTATATCGGAATATTTTCTTATCATTTCAATTCCGTGATTGTCCAGCCCTCCCCAGCGGAAACCATATTGTGATGCGACATTTCTGGCATTGTGGATGGTGCGGTTCAACACAACAGCTTTGCCGCCCAGCCGGTGGATTTCCGCAGCGACTGATCTGGCAGCTCCTCCCGCACCAATGATGGCAGCTTTTTGCCATTTCAGATTTTTTTTGTCCAGAAATTTTAGTAGCGAACCGGAAAAACCTTCGGCGTCTGTATTGTCCCCGAACCAGCCGTCCTTGGTGCGGATCATTGTGTTGCACACGCCGATTGACTGCACCGGTACTGAGCATTTTATCAAAAATGGAATAACGTCTTCCTTGTATGGCGCTGTAACAGAAAGCCCCTGAACCTTCATATCTTCCGCAAGTTCAAGCAGGTCGGCGACAGAGTCCGCAGGGAAGGGGACATACACCGCGTCGGTGTCTTCCTGTGAAAAAACCGTATTGAAAAACCACGGACTGACGGTGGCTTTTAGCGGATTACCGGCAATGCCGTAAACTTTTGTCTTTTTGGTTATTTTCCTGAAGCGGTACAGTTCAGCTAACTCCCGGACATCCAACTGCCCTGCGGCTGCAGGGGTTTCGCTTTCAGATGACGCGTATGAATATGAAAGGAAGGAGCCAAATCTTTCAGCCAATATTCTAGTGTATGAACCGTAATGTCCCATGCCGATGAGGATTTTTTCCTGCCCGGCGCAGGTTTTTGCGGCACGGTAAATCTGCAAAACATCATTTGTAGTTTTTACTGCAACGGCTACTTTTGCAATTTCATCTCCCACATGCCGCAGGGATTGAATCTTCGCAGGAATGTTATCAATAGTGCCGTTTAAGTTGTGATAGGAACGGATGATTCTGGTGCCGAATGTACGCGCCGCTTCTTCAAGGCTTGGCACATCAATGTCCTCTTCCAAATCCACATAAGCGAAATTTAACCTTGAGTCCGCTTTGGCATAAGCAAGCCCGTTCGCGAGAAGTTTTATCCGTGCGCCTTCGCCGCCTGTAAAAAACCCTCCGTCCGTATCACGCCGGATTGTCAGAATTACAGGCAGCCCCGCAAGTTCGGGAAAGCTGCGTATCTGCAGGCGTTCATCGGGATCAAGGCAGTCTACGCGCAGCTCGGCAATATCCGTAAACATGCGGTATTTGCTGAGAATTTCCATATTTCGTTTTATGGTTTTCCCGGTCAGACACAGGCAGATTTTTGCCATGCTTTTCTCCTAGTAATCGGAACGGTATACATAGATTGCGGCTACATTACCTGCGTTGTCTAAATTTACCCTGAGCATGAGCGGCCATGCGGCGCCGGTCTGCGGCAAGAGCAAATGATCCCCCTTGTCCTGCACTTCGTCTCCCAAAGTCAATAACGCCACCCGCCTGGAATCCCTCAGTGAGACTCCGCATACGGATGTGAGTTTTACCTGCCAGACACGGTCTCTATAGACGTAGAACTCGCCTGCGGGATACTGGAAAACGACATCGTCCTGCCATGACTCAACGCCTCTTGCGGCAAAAACCGTTGACGGCGTTCCAAAACGCGCAAAAAGATCCGCCAGCCTCATGCCAACAAATGATAACTGTTCGTCCCGTCCCTGCAATTCCTGCGCGGATAACTTCGTTGCAAAATGCGGCGATAATGGGAAAGAAATTATCAATAACAACAGCAAACATTGAACGCTGCGCATCATGTTTCATTTTAGCTTATGAAGGAATAAAGGGCAATATCACGATATATGTCAGAGTTGTCCGGATATTTCATCATCCTTTAACGACAAATCAGTGTAGGAATTGAGAACATTGTACAGTAATCCCGGATTCATTCCATCCTGAATCATCAGAACAGCTTCCTTTTGAATGATTTTAAGGATGAGCGAATATTCGTCTTTTTCCTGTGATATTAAGTTAGAAAGAATTTTGTCAATCAGACGCGAATCAGTACCATCAACAACAAAACGCATCCCGTATTCGAATATGTCGCGATCGTTAATTTTATCGTTGTCTAAATCGTCTTCCAGCGACAACAAACCTTCTCTTCTTGCTTTTTCCGCACAGCTCAACACTTTCCGGGTTATATTAACATAATTTTTGATAAACTCATTCCTATTCATTCGACTGTTTCTCCTCTGTTCGTGAGAATGATTTCACCGGTATCCAATAAATGGCGGATAATGACTATAATTTTTTCCTGTGCTTCGTTAACACTGTTTACAGGCACCGGTCCCATGTATTCCATATCTTCTTTTAGCATTGCCGCCGCTCTTTTTGACATGTTTTTAAATATTTTTTCTTTTACTTCTTCGGGTTCACCTTTTAACGCTTTGGCGATTTCCTGGGAATCAACCTCCCGCAGTATTTTTTGAATTGAGGTATCATCAAATTTTAGTATCATGTCGAATTTCTGCGGGACAAACTCATCTATCGCATGTTGGGTATTTTCTGAAACGATTTTGGCATGAATCCACGAGCTGCCTTTTAATTCAAGACCGTTTATTGTATTGCAATATGTCTGGGCGTTTGATTCATTGTAGTCAGCTTTATCAAATAAGCTTACTGAAAATTTATCAATTTCCTTGTCATGGCCAAATACGGTAATGACAATGCTTTTTTCATTACTCATATATCCCCCTAAGACAACATTAACTTGTGTTTTCATTTTTGTCCATATTTATGATAAAACCATGCATTCCGGTTGCAGCGCAATATTCCTTCGCCGGAGATCCACACATCAATATCGGAGCGCACGGGAAAGACCGGAGTTTCATTTACCGGAAAATACAGGCTTTGAGCGAAGGGAGATGTTCCGTACCAGGGGCCGGAAGGTACGGGAATGAGCATTGATTCACGGACTTCGGGAACAAGTCGGCGCTTATCAAAACCGGATTTAATTGTTTTTTCCGCAACAGTACGCCAGTCTACAAGCCAAGGGTCTTTACGAACAGCCTCTTTAATTTTTTCATCCTGAAATATTTCCCGGAAACGAGGCCAGTCAAAATTGCTGGGTATTCTGGGACTGTCCTGCTCGGCAGCATAGGCAAGTTCCCAGTAATAAACCGTGGCCGGGCCTGCCTCCCAGCTTAACGAAAGGCTGTCTCCTGAAACATCAAAGGGAAAAAAAGCGCCCGCAGGTTTGAAATGCCCAGGAGTAATATTATGACTTGGCCAATGCGGCCATGCGGAAACCGGGCTTGCCCATGTCTTTGGCACTTCAACTTCCATGCTTTTTCCGGGCCGGACATCCGCCGTCTGTTTTTGGCCGTCCGGGTCCAGCCATTCAACGCGCCAATGGGGTTCGCCCAAAAAGGAAACCCATGCCTTCGGCGGCTGCGGCATGATCAAGGCATACCCTGATGGAAAACGATCCCCGCAGGCCGGGCATAAAGCCATGCACATTAACAGGACAGCGGCAAGACTAAAAATATTTATTTTCATGCATATTATATGGCGCGTACATGGTCTGCCGCTTTAGTAAAGTGGAGAAAATAATTTAACGAGGAAGGCGGGTCTCGAGCCATTCCAGTGTCGCTATGGTTTGTTTCTGTTTTTCTTCATCCATGTTAAAGACCTCATGGACAATTAGGAAGCTGTAAGTTTCGCCGGATTAAAAAGAGTGGAGTAAGCAATGAGGTATGGGTAGAAAAGAACACAATTCTACCCACACTTTTAAGTTACCTCAGTATGCTAATTCCTCATACGCTACAGTATAAGAAGAAAGAAGTGCGCCATCGGCATCGAACATACTGAAATTATTTCCAGCACGTTCAAGCAGATAGTCGGTTGTTTCGCCGGTGATTTCCGTCACTCTCACAGAAAGCGTACCATCTTCATTTTTGACTGCGGTGAGGCGGTTTCCGTTCTCATCAATTTGTTCAAATGTGTTGCCGGACGCAATTACGTTGTTACCGGTCCAGAACTCAATAACATTA
The DNA here is from genome assembly GCA_031256035.1 of Treponema sp. Taxonomy (GTDB): domain Bacteria; phylum Spirochaetota; class Spirochaetia; order Treponematales; family Breznakiellaceae; genus WQXQ01. The sequence goes on from JAIRRJ010000056.1 coordinate 47,834, forward strand.
AAAATAAATGTATCGGCGAATAAACATATTGAGAGGACAGGTCCCCCTAATATCCAGAACACTATCGCACCGATCCACTTCCCGCCGAGGTTGCCAATAAAAGGATGCGCCTTATTGAACAGCGCAAATTGACCGGCACAGCTACTAAAACTCATTCCCGCAATAAATACCACAAGAACCATACACAGAATCCGTTTCTTGATACTCATGCAAATACTCCTTGTTAAGAATTGGCGTTACATACATAACTATTCGAGTGTAACATACTAATCAAACCGTGTCAACACGCAGGGGAGGATTTTACCCAATGAAAAAATCCGGTGTTATTTATTTTTAATTTTTTGGCGGGTATTTCGCATAACGTTCCGGTGGTATATGATGTTCCAGCCCATCACATAAAGCAAACCGCAAGTTTGCAGGCGGACTGGAATGTGGATGAGGGAGGCAAAGGAATGGGCAAACTGAAAGCCCGATAAACAGGCCAAAAAAACCAGCCCATTGTTGATTTTTTCTCCTTTTTATTCCATAATATAAATAATGGCAGGACCGGAACAAACCAATTATACCGATAAGCTCATGCAGGCCCTTGTTTCCCGAAAAGACTGGCTGGATAAGTCAGAATTGGTAAAACTCAAGGATGCGCTCAGGGGATTTCATAGTTCATTCGCTTCGCTTTACAACATTTACCTGAAAAAGAAGCTGATAGACGAAGACCCTTACAAGCAGGAAACCAAGATCAGCGAGCTGGAAGTGCCTGATGCCAGTGCGTTTAATGAAGCAAAGCGGCTGGAACAGCTTTCAATCAGACTTTCCAACTATGACAGCCAGTTGGACTTTTTGGTTAATTTTTACCAGTTAGGCATAGATTTTCTCAATCTTGACCGGATTAAGCGGATTGTAGGGCTGGTGCGGTATATTGACTGGGTAAATATTACGCCGGATTCCCAATCCCCAAATACAAAGGCGGTGGCGGAGCTAAACGTCCAGTCAAAAGCCGGTGTTGACCAAATCACGCTCAGTATAATCTCAGAAAGTCTTTCCACTCTGTCCAGATCAACCGCTACGGTAATAACTATATTGAAGGACTTAAATTCCTATTACAGGGAAAGCTATAAACTCAATGTCCGTCAAACCGTCACCCAGAATATGTCCACAGGAGATGCAACCCCCGGAATTATCAAGAAGAAAATGGGCTCGGCAATGCCGGGAACGCCCTTTTATCAGGAGTTGATTGACGAACTCATCAAGGAGGATTATTCAAAAGACGGCGCCGAAATGAGAGAGGCTGTGTTAAAAGCCTTAAAAGTTGCGGAAGAAAAACCGAAGTCTACAAAACCTGCAGTAAATTTCAAAAATATACTTCTTGACGGCATTCAGGTTATTGGCGGCGCGTCGACCGCTCTCAATGAGATCGGAGTTAAACTTGATGAAAACGAAAGTGTGATTGAAAGCAGAAAAAAAGGTTTCATGGAATTTATCAAAAATCTGGTCAGGCAAATGACGCACGCTGAGCCGGAAGAAGTGGTATACACTGTAGAGTACCTGGATACCACCAAGGGTGTACCGGTTAAGGAAAAGGTAAATTTTCATCAGTTCCGGGATGACATGGACAAAAAAACCAAGATTTTGAACAGTTTTGTCCGGGGGCCTGCATATACGAAGCTATCCAATATGACCGAGGAGCAGATCATAGGTTATCTTGAAAGAAATATCAGAGATGTTCAGGCTTTTCATAAAACTCTGGGCGCTCTGGATGATTTTTTCAAGTCAAACGCCCCCTCTGATATACGTGAAAAAATAAAGGGAATAAAACCCGAGTTATCTACAATGAAGAATTCTATTGTAAGGGCAAATCAATTGCGGTATGAATACAGCGCTCAAAAGGAAGAAGATGATCAGATGAAGCGCCTTGGTATCACCCCTATTGATTCTGAAACATAGTCTTTCTGCCCACAGGGCGGTAAAAAAAATACAGGATAGTATCTATGTTCTGTTTTAATTTGAAAATCCAACGCTTGTTGTGGCGTTTTATACCGCTGGCGGCCTTGTTGATGGCGGGATGCGGGAGTTCCCTGTTTGTAAGAGAACAGTCTCCGGCAACAGAAGAAGAACCGCCGGCGGCGGAAGAAAATGAACAGGATTTTGCGGAAATACGTCCCGGTGTTGTAGACAGGGATGTGCTTACCACGGTTTTTACAAAAGGCGAGATCGAGCTGGATTTCCGTAAATCCTTTCTTGCAAGCGAGGCCCAGCTTTTTACCGCGATTTACGAAGGGCTTTTTTCCTATCATCCCATAACATTGGAGCCGGTTCCGGGGGTTGCTGAAAGTTGGGAACTTTCCGAAGATAAAAAACAGTGGACTTTTACTATCCGGCAGAATGTGCGTTTTTGGAACGGCGACACGATAACCGCGGAAGACTTCCGCGCTGCATGGCTGTCCCTCCTTGCTCCCGAACGGGAATCCCCCTATTCAAGCCTGTTTGACATCATTGAAGGGGCGAGAGATTTCCGCAATGGCATTGAAAAAGATCCAAAAAAAGTGGGTATCCAGGCGCCTGACCCAAGAACTCTGGTGGTAAAACTCAATTCACCCGCGTCTTTTTTTCCGGTTATGTTATGCCATCATTCCTTCAGCCCCATCCATCCTTCAATGCTGAATATTGAAAATTGGTCTCCAACAGAAAATCAAACAAACTGGAGACCTCCTGTTACAAACGGTCCTTTCCGCATCAGGTCAATGGACGATAACAGCATTGTATTGGTTAAAAATTTCCGGTACTGGGATTCAAGGCGGGTCTTCTTTAACAGAATAATCATTAAATTTACCGAAACTGCGGAGGAGGCTTCGAGCCTGTGGAATTCCGGCGAAGCCCGCTGGATTTCCGGTGATGTTAATATTGAAGCCCTGACCGACCGTTCAGGTATTCTGGTTAACACCATGTTTGCCACGCATTATTATTTTATCCGCTCTGCGGTCAAACCGTGGAACGATCACCGTGTCCGCCGCGCAATGGCTCTTGTTCTGCCCTGGGAAGAGATTCGTTCCGGTTTTTCTTTGCCGGCTAAATCCTTGATTTATCCAATTACCGGCTATCCCGAAGTTGAAGGATTTACCCATCCCGATTACGAGCAAGCGAATAAACTTATGACCGAAGCCGGTCATGCCGGCGGCAGAAACACGCCGGAGCTGGTCATACGTCTGACTCCGTCCCGTGAAGCCGCACGTATCGGCGCGCTTATGGCCGGCGCATGGAAAGATCATCTTGGCCTTTCTGTGCGGGTGGAGGTTATTCCGTACAGACAGTATTTCCTGTCAATGAAAGATGAAAATTACAATGTCGGCTCATTGACATGGATTGGAGATTTTGCTGACCCCTACACATTCCTGCAAATGTGGCGCCGGGATTCCAACTTGAATGATGCCCGCTACAATGACGATGATTATGAAGCATTGATAGAAAAATCAATGATGGAAGAAGGTGAGGCGCGGCTTACCACTCTTGCGGAAGCGGAAAAAATGCTGCTCGACAGGGGAACGGTTTTGCCTATCACTTACAGCCCCGCGCTAAACATTGTGGATACAGGCGAGTTGGAAGGCTGGTATCCCAACGCGCTGGACATTCATCCCTTTAAATATCTGAGGTACAGGAGTCTTCGTCCCCTGCCAGGGGTCGCCATGGCAGATACTGTCCGATGATAAAAACCGGTCTTGGATATGATATACACCGCTTGAAAAAAGGGCGGCGTTTTTTGCTGGGCGGCGTTGACATTCCTTCGTCAAAAGGTGAAATGGGTCATTCAGACGGAGATACTCTTGCCCATGCGGTAATTGATGCAATCCTGGGCGCTTCAGGGCTTGGAGACATCGGCGAATTGTTTCCTGATTCCGATCCCGCGTACAAAGACGCCGATTCCATGTCTCTCTTGCGCACCGCTTTTGCCAAAGTGAAGCAGGCCGGCTGGCAGCTTGTCAATCTTGACTGTGTCGTAATCTGCGAAGAACCGAAAGTACTCCCTTTCCGTGAAGCTATCCGCGCTTCATTGGCAAATGCGCTGGAAGTTCCTGTTGAAAGAGTTTTTCTCAAAGGCAAGACCGCCGAGGGCTTGGGGGCGGCAGGCAAAGGAAAGGCTGTCGAAGTAATGGCATTGTGCCTTCTGGAAAAACTATGAAACCGAAACGGGATCATTCTGTTTCATGGGATGCAATTTTCAAAGCATTGGAAAAATGGCGTATTGAACTTTCTGTTGAAGACCCTGCGGTGAGCACAGTGGCGGACAGCTACCGGCATGATCCGTGGGCAGTGCTGGTCTCTACAATTTTAAGCCTGCGCACCAAAGATGAAGTAACCCTTGTGGCATCAAAACGGCTTCTTGAAAAAGCGCCTACGGTAGTGAAAATGTCGGCAATGAAAGAGGAAACAATCGCAAAACTGGCTTATCCCGCAGGTTTTTACCGGACTAAAGCGGCTTCATTAAAGAAAATAGCCGCAATTCTGCTTGAGCAATATGATGGCAAAGTTCCTGCGGATATGGACGCTCTCCTTGCTTTGCCCGGTGTCGGCAGAAAGACTGCAAATCTGGTACTCACGGAAGCATTTGACCTTGACGGCATCTGCGTGGATATCCACGTTCACCGTATTTCAAACAGGTGCGGCTGGCTTTCCGGTAAAAACCCGGAAGAAACCGAGATGATTCTGAGGAAAATACTTCCCCCAAAATACTGGAAGCGGATTAATGGCCTTCTGGTACTTTACGGTCAGAAGCTATGCCGCCCTGTTAATCCTTTCTGTTCCCGCTGCGTCATGCAAAAACACTGTGTCCGAGTCGGCGTAGAACGTTCAAGATAAATTACTTCTTTCGTTTGGCGGCGGAATTGCCCGCTTTGGAAATCCCCGCGAGCTTTTTTTGCAAAGTTTTGTTCTTTGCAGCCAAAGAAAGATCATAATCCATCTGCGCCATCAGCCAATATTCAGGTTTTGTGGTGAAATATTTGGCAAGACGTACAGCGATGGATGTCGTGATCCGGCTTTTGTCAAGACTAATAAGCCTTAACGCGGTTTGGCTGCACTTAATTTCTTTTGAAAGTCTGTTGCAATTAAGTCCATACTTGTCGAGTAAACTTAAAAGCTGGGATCCTGGTGATTGATTTGTTTTTGGCATGATAACCTCGTTTTATGCTGCGCCGTTGCGTGCGCACTATTGTACGGCAACGAAGCGGCAAGTTTTAATTGAGCGCCGCCCAAGGCGGCGATGCCTCCGCCGCCAACAACGTTGGCATGTACGAAGACATTAATCTCTTAACATAAAATATAGTATATAAAATCATTTTAGTCGAGTAATATTTGTTTTTTTATCTTAAAAAATTATTTTTTCTTTCCGCCAGCTTGCTTTTCCGTCAATTCTTCCGTTAAAAAGCGTATGTTCTGAATAGCCGGCATTAATTAGGGTGTATAACGCGACATTATAGTGGCCGTCAATATCCACGGCCCGATGGGCATCGGCTGTTATTATTACCGGAATTTCACATTTCCTAAAAAAGTGCAAAAATGACAATGAAGGATATGTTTCATCTATACGTTTTTTATTTATACCTCCGGTGTTGATTTCTGCAACAACGACTGCATTTGCGGCCAATTCGGCGATTTCTTTTTGACGGACAGATTCGCTTTCTGTATTACAGCATTTTCTGTTATTACGGTTTACCTTGACTATATCTGCATGCCCCAAAATATCAAAACCGCCTACAGCTATCATTTCCGTCATAGCGTCATAATAACTGTGCATTAAAGCCTCTTCATCGCCGCCAAACCCTTCGTAAAGACCTTTTTCAAATTCTTCGGGCGGTCCGTCTACGGTAAACGGTTCTGCGCCGTTAATGGGAACAAGAAAATGCACAGAACCAATGATAAAATCAGGGTTTAGGGCTTTTATGTCATTGTCCTTAGCCGACCGGATGCCCTTTATATAATCTACTTCAAAACCAAGATAAACATCGAGTTTTCCCTGCCAGCGGTTTTTTGCGGCAAGAACTTCAGCGGCATATTCTTCAAGCCGGTCTTCTTTTATATGCCAGTCGGGATTCAAGCCAATATGTTTTGGAAATGCCATGTGCGCGCTGAATCCTATGGCGCACATTTTTTTTTCAAACGCGGCGCGGCACATTGTTTCTATATCATCCTTGCCGTCACAGAACAATGTGTGTGTGTGCATACTTGAAAAATTCATTTGTGATGTATTCATTGAACCTCCGCCAATAAAGCTCCGCTTTTCGCATCACGCTGTCCGTTGGCGAATATGGGAGTAACCAGTGCGCCGGAAACAGTTTTGTCCATGCGCTTTTCATCCCCGGTCAATAGAACCAGCCCCTGTTCGGAACAGCCGTAGCGGCCATAGCAGTTGTCCGGGAGCGGAAAAGCATCGGAAACAACACGCGCACTTTTGTTTTTCCGCGCCGCCGCATGACCTGTTAGCAGATAACTTAAAGTAAGCCGTTCTTTGGGAATTCCTGCCGCGGCGGAAAGACGGCGCAAGTCTTTGGGCGCATCAACGGATTCATAACTAAAGTGGCACCAGCGTTTTTTCCCGCCGGAAAGTGGGCAGGCCGCGGTATGTGTGCATGGCGACAGGGGCGGGTGATCAAGTTCCAGAAACGCGGCGCGCAGCATGGCGATAAAATGCCCTGAGTGCGGGACTCCCGGCTCCACTGTCAAAATGGAAGCGGAAGGCGAAGCATAATTGCACATATTACGCGCAATGTTTGCCGAGATGCGCCTTAACCCCTCTGTATCGCTGTGAGGCAAATCATCGTACAACTCGTTCAGTAAGTTCACCGCACAGACCAGAGCCGACTGTTTTTTCCCTGCGTTATTTTTTGTCCTGAAATTGACGCTCTCCCGTACCGTATAAAGTTTCCATGGGCTGCCGCCTGCAAGCGCTGCAAAAAATTTCTTTCCAGCTTCCAGCGCTGGCGCACAGCGATCAATACAGCGAAATTCCAGAGGCAGCTTTCGTAAATCAGGGCGGGACATCCAGAGCGCTGAAACAAACGTAAGAGGCCCGCTGCCCAGATCGGTAATTATATCGCCGGCGGAAAGTTTCAGGTCAAGAGAGGGGAGCAGAAGACAAAGACGGTAAAGATTCCATGGTAGAAAATACCGCAGGTAAGCGGAAAGAAAATTGGGACGGCTCAGATAGGAGAGGGAACGATCCCCTCTTCCGCCGGTGAGCAGCCGCGATAGTTCCGCCACCTGCGAAGGCAGTGCGCCGCGAAAACGTCCCGGCATGGGAAACGTTTTTTCGATCAAGGCAGGAACTGAGTTTAACAGAGTACGCGTTTCATTTGATAGAAGGGTCATTTTACTTGCCGGTGAATACCGATACCGGAACGATTTCGCAGCCCGAACGCGCCAGTGCGTCCAGCAGCACATCAATGCGTTGATACAGATAATCGTCTCTGCCGCCGGGCAGCAGACCCAAGCGTACGGGAATTACCGCGCCGTGTTTTTTTCTTTCGATAATCCGCTCAATTATTTCCGAAGCGCTGTTCCGGCGTATGCCGAGCCTTGCAGCTTCGTCTCTTGAGAGCCAATCGCCGCAATCAATGTCTCTGGAGACGGTAACATATCCGGCTGAGGCGGCGGCGGCGCTTATTGTTTCAGAATTGCGGTAAAAGGGCGGATGCCAGAGCATGGCAAGTTCTTTTCCCGTGGCTTTATTAAATTCATCTTCGTTACGCGCAAGCCCCTGTGTGATGAATCCCCTGTCTACGCGGTAACGTGTGTCCGACAGATCAATGGGAGCGTAAAATAGCGAGGCTGTCTCATGCCCGGCTTCGATGATCGCGGCGGCAGCCCGCGGATTGCGGCGGATAAAATCGCCGTTAAGGAAAAAAGTGGCTTTTATTTTCAGCCGGCGCAGAGCGTCCATCACCTGAAACAGTCCCGTGTCGTCATCGTACAAATCAAAACAAAGGGCAACTTGCGATTCCGCATCGTGTTTGTATGCGCTGCCGGCTGAATAACCGGAAACAAGCGGCACCGTGCCGGTAGAGCTTAAATTGCGTATCATGGGAATGTTTTTATAGTACCCCGAAGATTGAGGTTCCAGAAAAACGCGATGACGCTCCGAAGTCAGCGAAGCGTTGCGTACTTTCGGATTGGTTATCTGTGTCCAGGGGCTTCTCCCATCGCTGACAAACCATGCGGTGTCTGTTTTTGCCAGTATTCGTGAGCCGCGGGTTGTTTCTGCATCCTCAAAGCCGAATTCTTCCGCGCTTGAAAGGCAGATAATCCTGCGGCGCGGTGATGTTCTGTCGGTGATATTGATTCCTGTAATAAAGTTCGCGTTTCCGGTAACAAGTTCATTGTTATTCATCCATGCGCATGAAAGAACCGGTTCCCTGCTCAATATCTGAATTAGCCGCCAATTTTGATAATCCCAAAGTTCAAGCCCGCTCTCTCCCCAGAACAGGGCTTTTGTTCCATCCGGTGAAAGAACGCCGGCACACGATGCGGGATTTTCACGGGGCATCGACTGGTTAATTGACCTTCCGTTGATCTCGAACCGCCATACTGTCTTTCCTGCCGGCATTTCGGAGGTTACAGTCAGATGTCCCGAAGGCGACCAAAGCACATTAACGCTGACAACTCCTCCTGGAATTATCACATGCGGCAGAATGACATTGCTGTCCTGATTCGCGCCTAACGGAAAATAAAAAATGCTTTTTCCGTTTTTATTCAGCAGTATTGATTTTGCATCCGGGGCAAGCCAGAAACGGTCGAAATTTGAATCAAAATCAACGGGAAGCGTGCCGGCAACGCTGCCGATGGAAAGAAAATCCCCGTAAATTGACCGTGTAAAAAGTTCGGGATTACTTATTCGGTAAAGAGTATTACCAAATAGGTAATAAAACTCTCTCTGCTGATCCCATAGCACAGAGTTAATCCCGCCCGAACCCATCTGCCTGAAACGTTCTTCTGTTACTATGGATATGTCGCCCAGAATGGGAAAGTAATAAAGTTTGCCGCCTTTTGAGTAGACAAAGAGCCGCGAGTCAGGACTCCAGCGCGCCGGAAAATCCGCAGCAGGCAGCTCAATTTTTTCGCTGACCAGCCGTCTTTCGCCCCTTGCCGTTTCAATGAGAAACAGGTTTCCGTAAGCCGCGCTGGTAGGCTCAACATAAAGAATCCAGCGGCCATCGGAAGAAGCGGCGCTTTCCTGCAACCTGCCTTTCAGTGGCGTTTTTCCCGCAGTTAAAGAGGGAAATCCCGGCAACTGTTCGGGAATGCCGCCTGAAGCCGGTATTCTTACCGTTCCGAAGCGGCTGTGCGCGTAAATTGTCCTTCCATCATCAACCAATTCCAGTTTTTCGGGGTAGGCGGTAAGCTGCCGCATTGATAAATCATAAAGATTGGAAATAAAGAGGGCAGACTCGTGTTCAAAGTCCGCCCTGAACAGCAGCCGTTCATCTGCTGACAGATCAAGCCCGGTAAAACTGAGTGCGGATAGGCGGCATATTATTGCAAGAAATAAAAAAAGCGCGGGGATTGTTTTTGGGTTCTTCGCAAACTTAATTTCCCCGGAAAAGAAATTCATCCAGTTCCCGCTCCAAATTGGTCAGGCGCGCTTCCATTTCCTGAATCCGCCGGATCGAGTGCTTGATTTGCCGATCCATAAGCCGCTCGCATGCTTCATCCACCACTTCGCTAAACGATGAAACGCCGGATACAGTTGCAGGTTTTTCGCCGAATACCATACAAATAAATCCATCAATAATCCGACAAACTGATTATTTCCACAGGCGTTTCCGCAGCTTCCGTTTTTTCAAGTGCGCGTATGTAGGTAAACACCGCGATAAAAGCCAAAAGTATCAACAATAATTTACGCATGGAACCTTCTTTACAATATCAGTATTAATTCATCAAATCAAGCGGATTTACATAATCTCCGTTCTTTTTGTATACGCCGAAATGCAGATGAGGGCCGGTACTCAGACCGGTGTTGCCTGCCGCGCCTATTTTCTTCCCCTGAACCACCCGGTCTCCCTGTTTTACCGAAAAAGCTGAAAGATGGGCATAAAGGGTCTTATAGCCGTTATTGTGGCTCAGGATGATATACTGCCCGAACACGCGGTCATTACTCACCACCGAAACAGTACCGTCCATAGCGGCGAGAACCGGCGTGCCGGTATCCGCCCTTAAATCAATGCCGGTATGAAAAGCCGGTTTTCCGCTGATGGGGTCTTTTCTCATGCCGTAGCTGCTGGTGATAAATTTGTTCTGTATCGGGCTGATGAACAGTTCTCCCATGCTTAATCTGAGGTCAACATCGTTCATCCGCGCGCCGGGAATGAAGATTGTTTCGCCTTCTTTTATGACATCGCTTTTTATGTCATTTACATCGAGGATTACATCCAGCGGTATTTTAAAAGCCGCTGAAATTTTTGTAAGGCTGTCGTTCTTTTTTATGATGTAGGGAATACCGTCAATGTTCGGTATTCGTATAACAGCGCCCTCCTGCAGTTTTCTGACATTGCGAATCTCGTTTGAAGCGATAATGGCGCCGGTTGATACTCCGAACTTTTCGGCAATTTTTGATACAACATCCCCTTTTGCCACCTTGTATTGAGTCCATTTGAATGTAACCGTCAAATCAGACGCAATTTCTGCGCTGTCAATTACAGTTTCGGCTATATTTTTCCCGCTTTCGGTAACAGTAAGCCCTTGAGCAATGCTTGGAACCCCTGTTTGGACATAACCGAGCGCAATATTATTGCCTTTTTCTTCGTTAATTGTAACACGAAGAGAGGAATCGGGTGTTTTTATGTCGATTCCTTCCCATTTCAGGGCAACCAAGGATATAAAAACAATCCCAGCAACAACTAATAGGGTCATCAGGCTGGGAACAGGAAAACTGAAACCGCTTCCGCGCGGTTCCTGCCTGTCTTCGTACTGCCGCTCTGTCCGGCTTTGCCCCTGTTTCCGGGGAACTGAAAAAGACCGCCTGTCAGCGCTGTTCCTTTTCGTTGTTTGAGCGGGTTTTTGCCTGAAATGGTTCATAAATCCGGTGTCAAAACCTGCCGATTTATTATTAAGCATAGAAGATGATCTGTACCGTTTTGATACGTGCTGGTTTTCAATTATGGCGGCCATACTGGTTTTATCGACAAAAAAAGCGGCGGGGATTATACATGAAAGGGACAAAAGCTGTTTTACTGGCTCTTACGGCCGCTTTTGTATTTAAACTTTTCTTTTTTGATTTTATGATAGCGCAGGGACATTCCATGGAACCGACTATAAAAAACGGAACTGTTCTTGTTATAAGCCGTCTGCGGTACGGTTTGCGGCTTCCCTGGCAGCAGGGGTATTTAATCCGCTGGACAGCGCCCAAAGAGGGGGAAGTGGTGGTTTTTTATACGCCTTTGGGAGAATTGGCGGTAAAACGATGCGTTGCGCCTTCAGAATCAGGTTTTTTTACAGCGGAGGGCGACAATGAGCTGTCGTCCTATGATTCGCGCGCCTATGGGCCTGTACCGGCGGATAATATCATCGGGAAAGTGTTGGGGTATTAGATGAACAAAAAACGTAATTATTTTTTTGTTTTCATAGTATTGATCCTTTTTGCCCTGTACCTTCTCGGTTTTTACGCTTACCTGATGATTAATGGTGAAAACGCGGCTGCCGCCATGCACCCTGCGGCGCTTCCCGAGCGCGGTCCGATTTTGGATCGTAACGGGCGTTTTCTTGCCATTCAAACCACACGCGCAAATGTCAGCATCTGGAAACCCTCGATTGATAAACTTGATGTTTTTTCCGTTGAGCTTGCACCCATCCTCGGCATGAGTCCTGATGAAGTTATTCAGCGGATAAACAGCTCCCCCACATCCAATTTGTACATTAAAAGACAGGTGGATCATGACACTATCAAACTCCTCAACACCGCGCTTGAAGAAGGCAAGATCAAGGGTGTAAGAGTAGAACCCATTGTGGGTAGAATATATCCTGAAAAAAATCTCGCCAGCCAGATTGTCGGTTTTGTGGGAGATGAATACAGGGGTCTTGAAGGAATAGAATACGCCTTCAACGATATTCTTGCCGGGCTTGAGAATAACGGCAAAGGTTCTCAGGTTGTGCTGACGATTGATGTAAACGTGCAGCGTATTCTGGAAAGAATAGCCGCGCAAACCAGAGAAGAAACCAGAGCCGAGGCGGTAATGCTTTTGGCAATGGATCCCCGCACAGGCGAGGTGCTTGGTTCGGCTTCACTGCCTGATTTTGATCCGAATAACATCCGCGCTTCTGATGAAACAAGACGCATGAACCGCCCGGTTATTTGGGCTTATGAGCCGGGTTCGGTTTTTAAGGTTTTTTCAATCGCGGCGCTCATGGATGCAAACGCCGTTTCCGGCGGCTCGGTTTTTATCTGCAACGGCGCTTATGTGCCAAGCCGGGGCGAGCCGATAAACTGCCTTGGCGTTCACGGCAGGGTAGGCCCCAGAGAGATAATCATTCATTCGTGTAACGCCGGCGCCGCCTACGCTTCGGATCATGCAAGTTCAGGCATCTTTTATGAATTGATCAATGATTTTGGGTTTGGCTCCAGAACCGGCGCCGGCAGTCCCGGCGAAACAGCCGGTTATTTGATTCACAGCGACCGCTGGTCAGACAGATCAAAACCCACACTGGCAATTGGTCAGGAAATTGCGGTTTCCGCCTATCAGATGATGCAGGCTGCTACCGCCATTGCCAACGATGGAGTGCTCGTCCCTCCGAAGATTGTTTCCCGGATAATTTCACCCGACGGGACGATAAAAGAATGGGAAGGGGCTGCTAACCGCCGTATCCTCAGGGCGGAAACCGCAAGAGCCATGCGTTCATACATGGCGGACACCGCTACCAATATTGGCACAGGCTGGCGAGCCGCCGTTGATGATCTTTCCCTCGCGGTAAAAACCGGCACCGCCCAGATAATCGATCCCGTTACCCGAAAATATTCATCTACCGATTTTATCGCAAGCTGCATAGCCATTCTTCCGGCGGAGTCCCCTTCGCTTATCCTGTACCTTGCGATTGTTAAGCCGAAAGGCGAAATATTCGGCGGAAGGATAGCCGCTCCGGCTATCCGTGAAGCGGCGGAATCCCTGATTGATTATCTTGGCATCCCGCGCGGACGCAATCCACAGGTGAGCCATTCATCTTCGATAAATATTCCCGCAGGACGGCTTCCCGCTGTCAGCAATCAGGTTCCCGATTTTTCCGGCCTTGCAAAGCGGGTTCTGCTTCCGCTGTTGCAGCGCGAAGATATTAGCGTAACAATTAACGGAGACGGCTGGGTGCGCCGTCAAAGCCCGCCGCCGGGAACTCCGGTTACGCACGGCATGGCAATTGTGCTGGAACTGGAATGACGAACCCCTTTTGGGAAAGCAACAGTAAAATACTGATTAAGCAGTATCCCGGCCTCATCGAAGAATTAACCAGAGAAGGCGATGACAACCTTGCGCCGGAAGAAATAAAAATTGATGTTGCGGCTTCGGGTGAACCTTCGCTCAGTATTAAAAATAATTATATTCATTCCCCCCGCGATCCGGCGCGCGAAGGCCGCCGTCTGGCTGAAACTGTTGAAAAGGGAAACGCGCCTGTTATCGTGCTTGGTTTTGGTCTTGGTTACGCCGCGCAAGCTGCCGCGGAACTTGGGCGGCCGGTCATCATCGTTGAAAGATACCGGAATCTGCTCGTGAGGGCGATGGAACTCCGGGATTTCAGCAGTTTACTGTCCAAAAAAAACATTGTCTTTGTCCCCGGCGGATCGCCTGATGCCATCGCGGGCGCATTGTCTCTTTTTGATGATGCAGGTGATGATAAATCACCCTCTGTTATCCGCAACAGAGCGTTAATTGACATTGATAAAGACTGGTACGGCGCGGTGGAAGAGCGCATCCGCACATGGAAAATGAAAGACGAGGTGAACATGGCGACCCTGAAGCGTTTTGGCAGGCGCTGGGTTCGCAATCTTTCACATAACATGAGGGCAATTTGCGAATACCCCGGAATATCCGGTCTAGCTGGTATTGCTGGCAAAGCCGACATTGCCAACATTGCCGCAGACAGCGAGCCTCTTCCTGTTTTTCTTGCGGCGGCAGGACCAAGCCTTGACAGAACGGCTCCCATGTTACGCGAAATTCAGCGCAGGTGCATAGTTGTCGCGGTGGATACAAGTCTTCGCTTTTTCATTGAAAACGGCATAGAGCCTGATTTTGTTCTGGTTGTTGATCCCCAATTCTGGAACAGCCGTCATCTTGACCGCTGTGTTTCGCAGCGGACGCGGCTCATTGCCGAATCTGCCGTGTACCCGCCTGTACTCAGGCTGCCGTTCAAAAATATTTATCTGTGCGGCTCGCTGTTCCCTCTCGGCAGTTTTATTGAGAATAAAGTCGATCCCAAGGGCAAACTGGGAGCGGGTGGTTCTGTTGCGACTACAGCATGGGATTTTGCACGTACCCTCGGCGGCGGAGAGATATGGATCGCCGGGCTTGATCTTTCCTTCCCCGGATTGAAAACACATTTTCGCGGCGCGCATTTTGAGAATCTTTCCAATTCGCGTTCAAATCGTTTCAGCCCCGCCGAAACCTGGGTTGTCCGCGCCCTGCGGGACGGCCTTCCGTTTAACGCCCCTTCCGCCGATGGAGGGCAGGTTCTCACAGACCGCCGCCTTTCCCTTTACGCCGCCTGGTTTCAAAACCGTTTTCGTCAGCATGCGGAAACACGCAGTTACAGCCTTTTTCAGGACGGCATTGCAATCGCCGGGCTTGAATACAAAAAACCGGAAGACCTTCTCGCCCTGCCGGATCGCCGCGATGAAATTGACAAACGGCTGGAAGCGGCATTTTCCAAAATCGAAACCGGTTTTTTTGATCCGCAGGAGACGCGCAAACGCGCGGAGCGTTATGAAAACGCGGTCTTTGTCCTGACGCGCGGGCTTAAAAGCATAAAAACCAACGCTGAAAAAGGCGCGGATGTTTCAGGGCAGGCGTTGAAACGCGGCGCAAATCCCGAACAGCAGAAAAATATCCTGAAAGAACTGGACGGTATTACCCGCCGCATCACCGAAAGCGAAGTTAAGGAAGTTGCCGGTTTCCTGTTCCCCCCCATCGAAGAAGAAAAAACCGAAAGCGACCCTTTCCGCGCCTACCTGAAATCCTCGTTTAAACTTTTTACGTCTCTTGCGGAAGCGGCAGGGTATAATCTGGATAAATTAGCGTAAGTGCCTGGCATCGTTTTACTTCCCGCTGTCCGCTGCATACAGGCCGCCGGGCGGAAAGGAGCTGTAAACAACGCTCGTATCTTTGGTATGCAGGCTCCTGAGAGAACCGTGTTTTTTGACTAATTGCGCGATTCCGATGAGCATTTTCCGGTCGTCTTCGCATAATAGCCTGAAATTCTGCATTAACGCCCTCATTTCAGTTCCCAGCATGGATTTTTCCTGCGCCATTTCTTCCCCGGTTACAAGGTATTCAACCGTAACCCCCAGCGCTTTCGCTATTTTAACGGCGACATCGACAGTCGGCATATTTTCTCTTACATTAAGGTAATTATCCAGCGTATGACGGCTTATTCCGGTGATTTGAGCCAGTTCTTTGACCATAATATTCTGATAAACCAATTCGGTTTTCAAATTTTCCCTGAATCCCACAAAAAAAGCATAAGCTAAACCGCATAATTAATGATTGACAATATTCAAATACGCTGTATAATATTAGAGTAATTATGCAAATTCGCATTGAATAAGTGCCATCGAACCTTAGGAGTTATCGTCTCCGCGTTGCGGAGCCGTTCGATGAAAATCACCGCTCACGCGGTGTAAAATGAGGTTTTTTATGAACAAAAGAAGAAATATCTGCACAGGTTCGTTCAGGCTCGGCGGCTATGCAGGCCCGGTGGAAAGCGGACGTGGCGGCCAGCGTAAAAACGCGGACAATTTTACCGGCGCTTCACCTCCGGTGAAAAAATCTGGCGTCTTTCAACTATTAAAAAAATTCATTGCAACCGGACTCTCGATATTTATGTTGGGGGGTACGGTATTGGGCGTAACAAACTGCGACGACAGCACGGGTAAATCGGGTCCGGTCGGCCCGGACGTAATCAACCCAGAAAACCCCGACCCCAAAAAACCAGGGCCAGAAACCCTACCCAAAAACTTATCAAGTTTAAATGGAATCGAGGATGCCGGCACTTTCACTACTCCTTCGGGGGAAAAGGTTCCTGGTCACGGTTTCGGATTTGCTTTGAGTTTACCTAGTACGAACGCCCTTATTGTTAAGACAATGTTTTTCGACGGGTTTAAGAACCAGATGGATAAAACAAAACAAGATTTCGAAAAATGGTCTCCTGCGACCGATAAAGGTTCAATTTTTAAGGCCGATATCGTAAAATTTGAAGATCGGCTCAGTAAGGATTGGGCCGGCAACGGATTGAATATCGGATATGTGGCGGGAATACGGTCTTCTGCAAGTCCGTCGGGTGGTAAAATAGATGATCATTATCAAGGTCTTGAACAGGCTATTTTGGATTTATTTGGTTCGGATTACGACAAGAAGGGTAAATATTCGTCGGCATTGGAGGCGTTAAAATTGGCAAACTATAGAAATCGGAGGACAGAAGGCACTCCGCCGTCTTACATGTCGCAGAGTATTCTTAACTCCTATCTCAGTGAGATAAATATATCTTCTTCTGATCCGGAGATGTTGAACAAAATCGAGCAATACCTAATTAAAAATATGCCTTCGGAGGGCGGACCGCATAGATTTAATCCGCTTCTGCAAATTAAAAACTTCTATGAATTAAAAGCCTATGTAGACAATGTGTATCTAAAAGGATACTCGACGGATCTCTCCTCGGTCGACAAAAAGACGCGAACACAGATTCAGACCGAAAACGGATTGTTTAACAGCCCGGAATTGCTTTCCGAATTGGCATAATCAAAGTTCTTTAAGGCGCTGGGTCAACAAACTTTTTGTTGGCCCCGCTTTCATTTTGG
>JAIRRJ010000077.1 GCA_031256035.1 Treponema sp.
AACAAAAAACCCCGATTTAAAACCAATTATTTCAGTTGTAGACAAATACATTGAGGCAGGTGGTATTGATCATCTGTTTTATCTTTACGATTATGGCAGGCGGGAATACGCCAAACATGAACTGCGCAGGACATTCACCGGCGAAGAGATCGCATATATCGAAAACCTGGAAAAAAGCGGTTTGAAAATACCTGTTGCCCTTGAACATGATTATTATCCGGTTTGCTTTTTCAATAAAAAAGATAACGAGTTTCAAGGCTCTATGCCGGACATGCTCAAAGAAATATCTCTGCTTACCGGCATACAATTCCAAATTGTAACAGGAATAGACACGCCGTTTTATAAAGCGCTTGAAATGGTCGACAGGCGCGAGGCCGCCTTTGTTTCGGCTTTGGGTTACACGCCGGAACGCAAAGAAAAATATTTGTGGTCAGAACGTTATTATACCTGCTATTACGCGCTATTATCAAAAATTGACTACCCTCAGTTAGATATGTATCAGGTGGCACGGGCAAGAGTCGGAGTCAGCCGCGGCACAAACTACGAAGAGCTGTACAAATCATGGTTCAAAAATGATTCCAACCTCATATATTACAATTCAATTATCGAAGCCATGTATGCGCTCGAAAGAGACGAAGTAGACCTGGTAATGGCTTCTGAAAACGCGCTCTTTACCATGAATAATTATTTTGAAAAGCCCGGGTATATGGCTAACATTATTTTTAGCACACAGGAAGAAGTATATTTGGGCTTTAACAAAAACGAAGAAATACTGGCTTCTATCATGAAAAAAGCACAGAAACAAATAAACATTGAAAGAATCAATACTTACTGGAAAAGCCGGATGTTCGATTATCAAAGAAAGCTGGCGGAGGCGCAGCGCCCGTGGCTTATCGGGGCAATAAGCCTGTCCTTGATCGTGCTTGTCCTGTTAATATTCATGTACTACAGAAACCGTAACGAAGGGAAACGCCTTGAACAGCTTGTCACGGAGAGGACCGCTTTACTTAACGCGATATTCGATTCAATTCCCGATGTTGTTATCTGCAAGGATATAGATTTAAATTATACCCGCTGCAATAAAGTTGCGGAAGAACTTAATAACATCCGGGAAAAAGACATTATCGGGAAAAGTGATATTGACGGCTTTGGATTCCCCGCTGATGTGGCACACCTGATTATGGAAGCGGACCGGACCACTATCAGAGAAGGCAGGAAAGTTGTTACTGAAGAAAAAATAACATATCCCGACGGTATCACACGGACTTTAGAGACGGTCAGAATGCCGATTAAACAGGACGGCGGCATAGTCGGCCTTATAGCCATAGCGCGCGACATAACACAGCGCAAAGCGGCAGAGAATGCCGCGCGGGCGGCTTCACGCTCAAAATCCGCCTTCCTCGCAAACATGAGCCATGAAATACGCACGCCCATGAACAGCGTCATCGGCTTTTCGGAATTGGCATTGGACGGCGAGATAAATCCCAAAACAAGGGAATACCTAAAAAAAATTCTGGAGAATTCAGACTGGCTGCTGCAAATAATCAACGATGTTCTGGACATTTCAAAAATTGAATCGGGGAAAATGGAACTGGAGCACATTCCTTTTGATCTGCACGAACTGTTTGCCGCCTGCCGGACGCTGATCATTCCAAAAGCCGAAGAAAAAGGCATCGCCCTGCATTTTTACGCCGAGCCTTCAATCGGCAAAAAGCTGCTAGGCGATCCGACACGGCTGCGCCAAGTGCTCATTAACATTCTTTCCAATGCGATAAAATTTACCAATGTCGGCTCAGTGAAAATGGCGGCAACAATTATGAAAGCGGCCAATGACGGTACCACCATACATTTTGAGATAAAAGACTCAGGCATTGGCATGACAAGCGAACAAATAGCAAAAATATTCGAGCCGTTCATGCAGGCGGAAACCGGCACAACGCGCAAGTACGGCGGCACGGGCTTAGGTCTTTCCATAACAAAAAATATTATTGAACTGATGGGCGGTAAACTTTCAGTAGAAAGCACCCCAGGACTGGGCAGCAAGTTCAGTTTTCAGCTGACATTCAGCACAATAGACGCAGTTGAACAGTCTCAGATTATCAAGACAAAACAGATAGATAAACCGGCCTTTGACGGAGAAGTCCTGCTGTGCGAAGACAACAAGATGAACCAGCAGGTTATATCTGAACATCTTGCACGGGTGGGGCTGAGAACCGTTGTGGCGGAAAACGGCAGTGAAGGCATAGAAGCGGTCAGAAGCCGAAAACAAAACGGTGAAAAGCGCTTTGACCTGATCTTCATGGACATTCATATGCCGGTGATGGATGGGTTGGAGGCAGCGGCGGAGATCATCAAACTGGATATAGGAACGCCGATCATAGCCATGACGGCTAACATTATGTCCGATGACCGGGAGCAATATATCGTGAACGGAATGTCAGACTGCGTAGGCAAGCCGTTTACCTCGCAGGAGTTGTGGAGCTGCCTCCTGAGACACCTGACGCCGGTAAATCAAACAGGGAAGGGTTGATATGTTTAGTATCCGCGATCAAGTACAAAAAATATGGGCAGCTCGCCAGTCGTTTTCAAAAGTATTGTTGGCATTTGCTGTATTTTTACTCATGGTTCTTTCCAGCATTTTCTTTATGAACCGCACGTTAAGCGATAAATTGGTCGAAAATGTGGACAGCGCGGTTACCGAAATGCAGGTCAGTATATCAAATATCCTTATGTGGCAGGAAACGCCGCTTGAATCCATCTCTAACATCATACGAACAATGCTTCTGGACGGCGAAAGTTTTGAATCA
Organism: Treponema sp.; assembly: GCA_031256035.1. Classification (GTDB taxonomy): domain Bacteria; phylum Spirochaetota; class Spirochaetia; order Treponematales; family Breznakiellaceae; genus WQXQ01. Next base: position 2,808 of record JAIRRJ010000077.1, read on the forward strand.
GTTCAGAGCTTTATGACACGATGTTCCACACCGGAGTTTAAGGACAGAATGCGCATCTTCAGTTACTACAGCGTGTATGGTTATTTTAATGTTTTTGAGTCATTTTATGACGGGGGAGGCTGGACACCTGCGGAAGCTGATAATTATGAACCGACCAAACGTTCATGGTATACGGCGGGCGTTGCCGGCGGCGGCCAAATTGTGTTTGTGCCGCCGTATATCGACATGGATTCGCAGGCAGTCGTGGTAGCATATGCGCGCCAGTTATTCGACAATAACGGCCGTCCGCTTGGCGTGGTAGCGCTGGATGTACCGCTTGAATATATCAAGAGTCTGGTCGTTAACAGACACATTACCAAAGGCGGTTACGGATATTTGCTGGACGAGAATTTGATTGTAATCGCCCACCCAAATGAACAGTTTCTGGGACTGCCCATGCGCGATATGTATGAAGGCTTTGGGGAACTTGCAAACATCATTGAACAGGGCGGGAATATTTCCTCGCACCGGTATAAAAATTATCAGGGCTTAAAAACTATTTTTTACAGCCGGCAGCTTGATAACGGCTGGTATGTTGGAATTGTAATACCCGAGACCGAATATTTCAGCGGCATGTACACGATGACATGGATCATCAGCCTGCTGGGCGTACTTATGGCATCGGTGTTAAGTGTCATTCTGGTCAGCATAGACAAAGCAAAAAACAAATCGGATATCGAGAACAGACAAAAGAGTAATTTTCTCGCGACCGTGAGCCATGAAATACGCACCCCCATGAATACGATAATGGGTATCACCGAAATTGAGCTGCAGGAAGAATCGCTGCCAAAAGACACAAAAGAAGCGTTTGACAGGATATACCATTCCGGGAACCTGCTCCTGCAAATAATAAACGATCTTCTTGATCTTTCAAAAATTGAAGCCGGCAAACTGGAAATCATGCCGGTAAAATATGAAACGGCGAGCCTGATCTATGATGTTATACATCTGAACAAATTACGGTATAACAGTAAACCTGTTGAATTTAAACTGCATGTAGGTGAAAATATTCCGGCAACCCTCATCGGGGATGAACTTCGCATCAAGCAAATTCTGAACAATCTGCTCTCAAACGCGTTCAAATATACTCAAAAAGGAGAAATTGAGTTTTCCGTTACTGCTGAACACAGCTCCGGCAACGGCGGCAATGTAACTCTTATTCTCGCTGTCCGCGATACCGGGCATGGCATGACTGCGGAACAAGTCAGCAAACTGTTTGATAAATATTCCCGCTTTAATACTGAAACCAACCGCGCTACCGAAGGTACAGGGCTTGGTATGAATATTACGCACAATCTGGTGCGCATGATGAACGGCGATGTCTTTGTAAAGAGCGAACCAAAGAAAGGATCGATATTTACCGTACGGTTACCGCAAAATTGCGCCGATTCAACCGATGTGTTAAGCAGGGAATTGGTAGACAACCTGCAGCAGTTCCGGTTTAACGGCACAGCGCAAATGAAAAAATCTCAGATTTTACGCGAATATATGCCCTACGGCAGCGTATTAATTGTGGACGACATTGAAGCAAATATATTTGTAGCGAAATTACTGTTGAAGCCCTACGGCATGAAGATTGACAGCGCAATGAGCGGATTTGAAGCGATCAATAAAATAATGAACGGCAGCGTATATGACATTATTTTTATGGATCACATGATGCCAAAAATGGACGGCATAGAAACGGTGAAAATTATACGCGATATGGGTTACAAAAAGCCCATTGTTGCCTTGACTGCAAACGCCGTGGCAGGGCAGGCGGATATGTTTCTCGCGAACGATTTTGATGATTTTATTTCCAAGCCGATAGATATGCGCGTATTAAATGCGGTGTTAAATAAATACATCCGCGATAAACATCCGGCAGGGGATGAATCTCCGCCTGTAAACGAAGAGAAAGAACAAATCAGGGAGGCTGACATGCCGCTCAATGTATCTGGTCTGGACACTGAGAAAGGGCTTGCCCTTTTCGATGGAGACACGGAGAGTTACGTTTCCGCCCTTCGAGCGTACATTGCAAACGCGCCGGAAATAATGGACAAGCTGCGAATTGTTACGGAAGAAAATTTGCCGGATTATGCCGTGAATGTGCATGGCCTGAAATCCATCAGCGGCTGGATATGCGCACAAGACATACAGGCAAAAGCCGCAAACATTGAAGCTCTTGCAAAAGCCGGCGACTTACCCGGCGTAATCGGACAAAATGACTGGTTCCTTAAAGATGCAGAAACATTTATCGCCGGCTTGCGGGCCGGGCTGGAAAAATGGGAACCACCGGCGATTCCCTAGACACCCTCGCGTAAGATTTCTGAACGGAGGCGGATATGAAAGAGAAATATACAAACAGCATCCTTATTGTGGACGATGAACATTCAAACCTGATAACTCTTTGCCAAATACTGCAGGAATATACTATTTATACCGCAAAAAACGGAAGCTCCGCCATTGAAAAAGCAACTGAATATTTGCCCGACCTTATTTTGCTGGACATTATCATGCCCGACATAAACGGATATGAGGTGCTTGCAATATTGAAACAGACCTATAAAACCAAAAATATTCCTGTTATATTTATCACAGGTCTTGATTCCACAGCAGATGAAGAAAAAGGTCTGGTTTTCGGCGCCGTAGATTATATAGCAAAACCTTTTAACTCATTGATAGTAAAATTAAGAGTCGATTATCAACTTCAATTATTAAATCAACTCCGTACCATAGAGGGACTGAACAGGACAAATCAGCAAAATCTTGCCAAGCTGGAGACGGTGATAAATCATTACAAGGGCGTTATCTGGAGTGTTAACTCAAGCGGCGTGGTTACAACATTTAGCGGTAAATATTTGAAAACTCTTGGCATAGAATCGGCGTATTTGGAAGGGAAAGAATTAAAAGAGGCTTTGCCTGAGAACTGGCGGCTTAGCCTTAAAATTTTGGAAAATATTGAGAAAACCTTCCGCGAAGGTCCTCAAAACTGGATGAGTGAAATTGAAAACAGAGTATACAATTCCACCACAACGCCGATGTATAACAGCGAAGGTAACATAATCGGTGTTGTCGGCAGTACGGACAATGTAACCGAAACTGTTAAACTACACAATGATTTGGAAGCCGCGCTTGAAGATGCCAGAACCGCCAACCATACTAAATCAACATTTTTGGCGAACATGAGCCACGAAATACGCTCGCCGATGAATGTAATTTTGGGCATTACCGAAATCCTTCTGCAAAATGAATCGCTGGAACCGGATTTGAATGAAGCGTTATGCAAAATTTACAATTCCGGCGAATTGCTGCTGCACATTATCAATGACATTCTCGATCTGTCCAAAATCGAAGCCGGTAAGCTGGAATTGTTTCTCGCCGAATACAGTATTGCGAGTCTGATTAATGACACAGTGCAGTTAAATATGATGCGGTTCGAGAATAACCCTGTTAAATTTACGCTTCAGGTTGATGAAAATATTCCGTCTTCGCTGGTTGGCGATGAGCTTCGCATAAAACAGATATTGAACAACCTGCTCTCAAATGCGGCAAAATATACGCAGCGGGGTGAAGTGGTGCTGTCGGTTAGCAGCGTCGCAGCAAGCGGCGGCATAACCCTTGTTTTCCGCGTACAGGATACGGGACAGGGCATGACACAGGAACAGGTCAGTAAATTGTTCGATGACTATACCCGCTTTAATGTGGAGGCCAACCGTACTACCGAAGGTACAGGGCTGGGCATGGGCATCACGCAGAATTTAGTACGCATGATGAACGGCAGTATCAGCATTGAGAGCGAGCCTGACAAGGGTTCGATTTTTACTGTGCATATACCTCAGGGGCGCATAAATGACAATGTGTTAGGTAAAACTGTTGCTGAAAACCTGCAGCAGTTCCGCACAGATTCAATGCCGCAGATAAAAATAAAACAGATAACACATGACTATATGCCATACGGCAGCGTTCTGGTTGTGGATGATATGCAGTCGAATCTATATGTAGCCAAAGGACTTATGCTGCCTTATGGGCTGGCAGTAGACACCGTAACAAGCGGAGTTGAGGCAATCGACAGGATCAGAGACGGCAGGGTGTATGACATCATTTTTATGGATCACATGATGCCAAAGATGGACGGTATTGAAACAACAAAAAAAATACGCGAACTGGGTTATACGGCTCCCATAATCTCCCTCACCGCGAACGCAGTGGCAGGGCAGGCTAATGTGTTTCTGACAAACGGATTTGACGATTTTATTTCCAAGCCGGTAGATGTGCGCGAAATGGACATTCTCCTGAAAAAATTTGTACGTGATAAACAACCGCCGGAGGTCATTGAAGCTGCACATCTCCAAAAGAGCAGCAGGGAAGAAACAGGCAAGCAGGCGGCAAACACAGAGCTATGGAAAAAACTTGAACAAATAGAGGGGCTTCAGGCAGATATAGGGCTGGAGAGGGTTTCCGGTCAGCGGGATATTTATGAAAAGTCCCTGCAATTATTGATGAAGGAAATTGAAAAGTGTGACACGAACCTGAAAGAATTTTTGGCGGCTGGCGATTTGCATAATTTTTCCATATCTGTACACGGCATTAAAGGATCGCTTGCCAACATAGGAGCGATGGAATTATCCGCTCAGGCGCGGAAACTTGAGCTTGCATCATGCAATGAAGACGCCGTCTATTGCACTTCAAACTTACAGCCATTTCTGGAAAAGCTTTGCCGTTTTGGCGTAAGTCTTGCCGAAATCTTTGCGAAAGAAAAAGATCTGTCGGCTGCCGCGATTATAATACCGCCTGAATTACCGCCCGTTTTTGAAAGACTGACAGCCGCTCTCAGCGAAACAGCCTTTACAGCCATACACGAGGGAGTAAAAAATTTGGATGCGCTCAAACTGGACGGCATATTAAAAGAAGAGATAGAGAAAATAAAAGACGCTGTGATAACGGGAGATTATGAAGAAGCCATAGAAATTATGCGAAACTTGGGGAAGTAAACTTATGGAAGATAAAAAGAACTGTGTCTTTTTGGTAGACGACAGCCCCATAAATCTCAATACAGGAATGGCTGTTTTACAGGGAAAGTACACCGTAGTTACAATGTCGTCTGGTGAAAAACTTTTACGGATGTTGGAAAAAACCATACCTGATCTGATTTTGCTTGATGTGGAAATGCCTGAAATGAGCGGATACGACACAATAAAAAAAATAAAATCAAACACGCTGACTGCGGAAATTCCCGTAATATTCCTGACCGCAAAAAGCGAACCGGAGAACGAACTTTTGGGGCTTTCCCTCGGCGCTGTGGATTATATAATCAAGCCTTTTTCGCCACCGCTCTTGCTCAAACGTATCGAACTGCATTTGCTTTTACAGTCCCAAAAAAACGAACTGCGCAAGTTTAATGAAAATCTTACCGGAATGGTTAAAGAACGGACAAACGACATTGCCCAGCTGCAAAACGCTATTATTTTATGGGCAGCCGAGATGGTTGAGTTTCGGGACGAAGAAACCGGCCAGCACGTTGAGCGTGTTCAAAAATATCTTGAACTTTTGCTCGAAGCTATGGGAAAAATGAAACCTTACGCGGACGAAGTCGCGACATGGGATATTGAAGCGTTCCTAAAGTCGGCGCCTCTGCATGATGTCGGTAAAATAAAAATACGCGATAATATTCTGCTGAAAAATTCCCGGCTTACAGATGATGAATTCACCAATATGAAACTTCATGCGCAGCACGGTAAAATGCTGCTGGAGAGCCTTCAGCAGAAAGTACCCAATCATGCTTTTCTGGATTACGCGAAAACCCTTGCATACAGCCATCACGAAAAATGGGACGGAAGCGGGTATCCTGAAGGATTAAAGGCTCAGGAGATTCCGCTGCAGGCGCGCATGATGGCGCTTGCGGATGTGTACGATGCGCTGGTTTCAGAGCGTCCCTATAAAAAAGCGTTTACCCATGAAGATGCTATTCAGATTATATCAGAAGGACGCGGCATTCAGTTTGATCCTGATCTGGCGGATTTATTTATTAGCCTGTCATTAAAAATAAAAGAAATAAGCTGTGCGGGGAAAGGGAACAGCTGTACCTCAACCGAGCCGCAATGCGGCGTCGAACCAACGGTTCGCGGTTCCCCTCTTGATTAAATCAGCAGTTTCCTAAAACATTTTCTTCTTGACAATATGCCTCGACACCTTTTCACGCAATGTATCACCGTGAAATGGTTTTACCATAAAGTCACTGGCTCCAAGCATAGCAGCAGCCGATACATTGTCGCTTGTTCCTGCAGAAGTCAAAAAGATGATAGGAGTATCTTTGTGTTCTTCGAAATTTCTAATAATGGGAACAAGGTCAAATCCGCTGCGTCTGGGCATTTTATAGTCAAGTAAAAATAATTCGGGCGTTATTTCCTTCAAAAATTTTTCGACAAGCATTGGTTCTGACAATGTATACACAGTGTAATTACTGCTCAATGCGGAAGAAATAGATTTTAACACCACAGGAGAATCATCAATTGCAAGAACCTGCAGCTTGCGGGTAGCTTCCTCATGTTCCAGTTGTTTCAAAACTACCTTCAGCGTTTGTTTTTCGAATGTCTCTTCGTCGGGATTATATGGCTGATTTCTGGGACGGTCCGGTTTCACAGTTATAATTATCCGGTTATAGAGCCTGCTGAAATCATTCAAAAGTTTTTTAGCGCAATCGGCGGCAAATTCTTTGCTGCCTTTTTTGCCTGCGTCAACAACACCGTCAATGACCGGCGTCAGTTTGCTATAGCCCATACTTCTCAGCAGATGTTTCATATCATCAAGGCTTTTGAAATCCGCTTCATCGCCGCCAAGAACAGTTATCTTGGTTAACGCATCCGAAACTTTCGGCGCTGCTTCCAAAAAGTCCGACAATAAGCTGAAGTATTCCCTGATTGTAAGCGCCATGAAATCATCAGATATTCCCCGAATATCCAGATCGCCCAGTCTTAAAAGAGTTGATAAATCGAAACTATGATACAATCCGTCTCCCACAATACCAGTTTACTGTATCCGTAACTATGCGTCAACATATTTTCTCCTGAAAAACTCTTACCATATCGCATGACATTATTGCAAAACCGGCGACTCAATGGTCTGTTACTACCCATTTATCGCCGCAGCAATCTCCCGGTACTCCGCGATTGTTTCGGCGTGAACTGCTTTTTCCCGCAGCGCCGCTCCGCCGGGTAAACCTTTTGTGTATGCGCAGAATTGTTTGCGCATTTCAAGGCATGCGGTCCTCTCGCCGATGTCGGCGGCAAGCAATTCCAGATGACGGATGGCGGCGGCAATCCGCGCGGAAAACGGAGCGGGTTCCCACTTGCCGCTTTCAAGCAATGAGCGGGCCGCGGAAAAAATAAAAGGATTGCCCATCGCGCCCCTTGCGAACATAATCGCGGCGCAGCCCGTTTCCTGTAACATTTTTTGCGCGTCTTCCGGTGTGTAGAGATCGCCGGAGCCGGTAACAGGCACGCTCAAACGGGATACCAAGTCTGCGATATGCGACCAGTCGCTCCTGCCGCCGTAATTTTGGCTCCGGGTGCGGGGATGAAGGCTCACCATAGCCGCACCGACTTCAACAGCGATTTTTGCGCATTCGGTGTAGTTGATCGATTTACTGTCCCAGCCGGAACGGATTTTTATCGTTACCGGAATATTACCTAAACTTTCACGGGAAGCGCGCACCGCGGCTTCAATTATTCGTCCCAGATTTGAGGGATTTTTCATCAGCGCGGAACCTGCGCCGTTTTTTACCACTTTAGGCACAGGGCAGCCGGCGTTGATGTCCAGAGCATCGGGACGCAGGGGGCTGAGAAGAAGTGCCGCCTTGTAGATTGATTCCGGTTCGCCGCCGAACAGCTGTATCGCATAATGTTTTTCGCTTTCTCCGCGCCGCACAAGATTGACAGCGGTGTTCACAGCGGCGTTGTGTGCGGCACAATCATCACTGCCTAATCCGTAACGGCCAAAGCTGCGGGACAGAGCCTCAGCGGAGACAAGTTCAGTAAATGAAAAATCAGCGCCGTCTTCGGCGCACAGCGAGCGAAACGCCCGGTCTGTGTAACCTGCCACCGGCGCGAGAAAGAGGTTTCCGGGGAGTGAGAGCGAGCCGATTTTTATCGGACGGTAGAGGCTCATGTTTTGGATGTCGGACAGTTACGCGCTCGGAAGGCCGAAAAATTTATTCGCGTTGTCCCAAAGCTGTGCTGCGACAGTCTCTTCTTCCGTTTCGAGCATCTCTGCTATGAAACGGGCTGTTGCAGGCAGATACTTGGGCATATTTCTTTTGCCGCGATAATCAGCAGGAACCATGAAGGGGCTTTCCGATTCGATCAGTATACGGTCAAGGGGCAGAACCCCGACTGTTTCATGGAGATTCCTTGCGTTCCGGTAGGTAAGATTTCCCGCAAAAGAAAAATAAAGATTCAATTCCAGCGCTTTTTCAGCGTAGGCGGCGTCCTCTGAATAACAGTGAAGCACCCCGCCACGCGAAGGCAGACGGTCACGGAGTATATCCAGCACATCGTGTCCCGAGTCGCGGTTATGGATAATGACCGGCAGGTTGAGTTTGTTCGCCAGATCAAGCTGAGTGATAAAAAGTTCTATCTGAGATTTTTTATCCCCGAATTTATGGTGATAATCAAGACCGATCTCCCCAATGGCGACCACCCGCGGATACTGAACACTTTGTTCAATATGCTGAAACCAGTCCTTGCCGGGGTTTTGCACCTCCGAAGGGCTGACTCCTACCGCATGGTAGACATTTGTCGCGGATTTCAGGTTTTCATAGACCTGCCCGAAGTCGTGAAGACTGTTGCAGATTGAGACTATCCGGTTAACGGATACCTGCCGGGCTTCCTGTATGACAATGAGTTGTTCAATGGGGTCGTCAACTATCAGCCCCAAATGGGCGTGAGTATCAAAATACTGCATAGCTTAATCCAAAAGATATGAAATCAGGTTTTTACCAAACTGGCAGTCTTTATTCTACCATGCCTGTTTTCAGCCGTCAACAAGAATCTTTTCGATTTTTTCCAGTTCCTCAGCCGAAAACGTGGGCTGGGAAAGGGCGGAAAGGTTTTCTTTCAACTGAGCCGGAGAACTGGCGCCGATAAGCACCGAAGTGTTGCGTTTATCGCGCAAAATCCACTGAATTGCCAAAGTTGCGAGGGTTTTTCCGCTTTTTTTCGCCAAATTGTTAAGAGAATTGAGCTTTCTCAGGAGTTCCGGCGTAAGGGATGAACTTTTGAGGAAAACGCCTTTTGAGGCGCGTGAACCTTCGGGGACAGAGCCGTCCAGATACCTGCCCGTGAGCAGCCCCTGCGCCAGAGGGGAAAAACAGATGCAGCCTGCGCCTTCCCTTTCCAGAACATCGAGCAGCCCATGTTCGATCCAGCGGTTCAGCATGGAATAGCTTGCCTGATGGATGAGACAAGGCACACCCAGAGAACGCAAAATCGGGATAGCCTGCGCAGTCTGTTCGGCATTGTAATTCGAGATGCCCGCGTACAACGCCTTGCCCTGCCGCACAATATCCGCAAGGGCAGTCATTGTTTCTTCAAGCGGGGTGTCCGGGTCGGGTCTGTGATGGTAAAAAATATCGACATAATCAAGCCCCATCCTTTTCAGACTTGCATCGAGGCTGGCAATCAGGTACTTCCGGCTTCCAAAATCGCCGTAAGGCCCCTGCCACATATCATAGCCCGCCTTTGTGGAGACGATGATTTCATCCCTGTAGGGAAGCAGGTTCTCTTTGAAAATGCGGCCGAACGTGATTTCAGCCGAACCGGGCGGCGGTCCGTAATTGTTGGCAAGATCAAAATGGGTTACACCGGCGTCAAATGCTGCCAGCACAGTTTCGCACCCTGTTTCGTATTTATCTGTGCCGCCAAAATTATGCCAAAACCCAAGGGAGATTTCCGGCAGTTTAAGCCCGCTTCTGCCGCACCGCCTGTACTTCATTGCATCGTATCTGTTTTCTTTCGCTGAATATGCCATTTGTTACTCCTTAATAATTGTTATTCAATGCCGAACAGACAGCGCTGGCTCTCCCTTCAGTCCGCCGCCAAGCGGCGACAGTTCTTCCCAGAGAGACGGTTCAAGCACATCCTTGTCTATGCGGGGAAAAGGTTCCGGTTTATAACCTTCGCCTGGGCGTTGCGCGTTGTTTGCATGCAGGGCGTTATTTGCATTGAGGAAAGCAAGATTGACTCCCGGTGCGCCAAGATCGTCTGTGAGGCGCATGCGTTCCATGCTGATGGGATTGCGCGTAATGGCATCCCATGCGCGGGCTGATTCGGCGTAAAGAACCAATGCCCGCGATCTGTAATCGCGGTTGCCGGTTTGATCGGCAAGGGCTTCGTAGACTACTCCGGCGTTGTTACGCGCCATCATCAGGCGTTCTCCCACTTCCAGAAAATCGGGACGGTCGTTGGGTAAAAGCACCGGCAGGCGGGCGCGCTGGTTTTCAAGAATATCAAGAAGCCGGTTATAGTAGCCCTGTGCCGCGAAATAATCGCCGCGTTTGTAGGTAACGTTTCCGAGGGCATAGAGCAGCTTGCGGTTAAGCGGGAGGCTTGCGGATGCCTTAAAAAGATAATCAAGAGAATTCTTCCAGTCTTCAAGCTGGTAATAAGCTGCGCCCATGCGGTATTGAATTTCCGGCGGCGACCAGCCGTTTTGCTCGGCCCGGCGATAATCCCTTATAGCGCTCTGCATATCTCCGCTTTTAGCAAAATACTCAATATCGCCTTTTGCGGCGTAAAGTTTACCCAGTTGAGGTGATGAAGAGACAAGGTTTCTTGAAAGGAAGTCTTCGTACAATTCTATGCCTCTGACCAACTGTTCTTCGGCGGGGAAAAATTCCCTGTTGTTGACAAGCAAGTTCGCATAACGGTAGTGAGTGTCAACGCGGTAAAGTCGCCGGCGCACCGATTCTTCCTTTGCCATGTCAAATGCGCGGATGGCGTTTTGAAGTGTCAGCCGTTCTTCATAAACATTGCCAAGATTGTTATAATAACGGGCAAGATGATAATGAGGTTCAGGCAGGGTAAGTTCCAGTCTGACCGCCTCCAGCAGCATTGCGCGTACCCCTTCTATGCTTTCAACATACGGATTTGGCACGCCTTTTACATCCTCAAGCTGTTTGTCCAGATAATAGCCGCCCAGTTCAGCAAGAGTGGGAGCAGAAAGCTGACGCTTGCGGCTGCTGTCGAACCATGCTTTCAGGGGCAGCACTTCTTTCAGGTTGTCGGTACGGATAAAATACATCATCATCCGTTCCACAATCGGCTCTGTCCATCCGTATTTTTCCAATATCCGCGCATAGGCAAAACGCGCATCTTCGTACTTATCCCCGTATCTTGAAGGATCGGAATCAGCCCACGCCATGTAGTTGTCTCCTGATGCGACAAGACCTTCAAAATCGTTAGGCGCATAATCCAATAGTTCGTTCTGCAAAATTCTGTTCGCCTTGTCATAATTCATCAGGTAATAAGTTTCAAGGGAAGCGTAATCAAGGACTCCTTTTTTATCTCTGGGATAATTTCGCAGCAGTTCTTCGTATTTTTCTTCGGCAAGCATGTAGCGCCGTTCTTTTATGAACGCCTCGGCGTATTTATAGAACCATGGTTTTTTTGGATGCAGTATAAAGGCCTCGTCGAACAGCCCGTTTGCGCGCTGGTATTGACCATCAAAAATACGTTCATAGCCGCGTTTGTACAACGATTCGGCTTTGACAGGGATGTAAATAAATTTATAGCCAAGATATATAACGGATGCCCCCAATGCCGCAATCATGGCGAACAGCCGCAATACAGGCAGAAAGTTATGCACAAAAATATACGCGAAACTTGCCTGTTCAGCTTCCAGTTCCGCTCCGGTACTCTTTTGAAAACTCTTGGGGATGATTATTTCTTTTCCGGTTATTTCCTGCGCAAGAGCGGCTGTCTCCTTAACCGGAGCGTGATTTATCAGATAACGGATGAGTTTTGACAAATGGTGGGGCTTAAGCACCTGCTCTGCGATTAATTCTTCACAAACAACCCGCAGATTAAGGGGATAACTCGACAGAGTTTTAAGCAGGTTATCCAGATCATTCTGGGTGAGTTGTATTTCTCCTACTTGATCGTGTTCAGGCTCTTCTTCAACTTTTGGTTTTCTGCTAAAAAACCCTCTTTTGGGCGGCGGCTTTACCGTTGTATCTGTTTTTGTTTTATTTAATATATCATCAAGGCCTGAAAGATTAAAATCCGTTTCGCCGAATTCTCCGCTATCTGCCGCACCTTCCGCCAGTTCATCTCCGCCAAAATCACCGCTGTCTATCGGCTGGGTGTCAAAACTGCCGTCCAGTTCAATGGAACCGGTGTCAAAATCCGCGCCTGTTCCGGCGTCCGGCATTTCACCTGTTCCGGTATCTGCCGTGCCCAAATCAAATCCGGTATCCAACCCTGAAAAATCATCAGTGGTTCCGCTGTCAAAAGATTCGCCGCCCAGATCAAAGTCCGCCAATCCATCGGATTGAAATCCATCGGATGGTAATTCGCCGGATTCATCACCGCCAATGTTAAATATTTCTTCGCCGGTATCGGTGATTTCACTGTCGATGCCGGCGCTCTCAACTTCAAATGTTTCCTGATCATCGCCTGTGCTGAAAGAGCCGTCCTGCCTTTCACCGCCAAGGTCTAAAGTTTGTTCGGGAGCTTCAAAGGAAGCGCTTTCCGCAGCAGATGTGTCCATGCCGCCCAAGTCAAAATCCGGCAGCCCGGTATCCGCATCAGAGCCGGTGTCAAATGATTCGCCGCCGAGGTCAAAATCCGGCAATCCGGTATCTGCATCAGAGCCGCTGTCAAATGATTCACCACCGAGGTCAAAATCCGGCAATCCGGTATCTGCATCAGAACCGCTGTCAAATGATTCGCCGCCGAGGTCAAAGCCGGACAATCCGCCGTCCGCATCAGAGCCGTTGTCAAAAGTTTCACTGCCAAAATCAAAGTCCGGCAGCGCACCGTTCTTATCGGTAGGGGCGGATTCAATCTCATCGGATAGGCCGGATAGCAGGCCTTCAGGAACGGAATAGTCCCCTCCGTTTCCATTCGTGGCTGCGGGAATATCGCTGACGGGAAGGATATCATCCATTGGCGGCGGACTTACATCGCCCGGTATATTGTCAAGAAAGGCGCTAAAGTCAAAATCTCCCACACCGGGGGAAGCGCTTGTTTCATCTCCGAATAATGCGTCAAATTGAGCATCGCCGGCGGGAGGAGCGGACTGGCCGGAATCAAACGGAACTGCTTCAGTGTCGGGGAGCGCAAGTTTGTCAGGAGGTATGTTTCTGGATGCAAGTATATTTCTTTCATCAGCAATATTGCTGAAAGAGTCCCTGAATTCGCCGAGCGCGTTCAATGAAGGCATATTAAGATAATTATTTATCGGCCGATAATTGTAAAGAATGTATGAAAAGGATTGTTGCAATCATTGTTTTGGCCGTTATTGCCGGCTTTTCTCATGCGGCTGATTGGGAATCATATCAGCTTATTGACCGTCTTTTAACCCTTCCAGGCCCCGGCGAGCCTGTAATTTTTGAGGATTCGGTCATTTTTACCGCATCTTCCGGCTTGCGAAGGGTGGGGGTGGCGTTTGCCCATGAGAATTTTTCCAAAGTTTATTGGTTTCAGCAGTTGGTAATACCTCAGGATCAGATGGACGCGCCCATTCCGCCGGGGAAAATAGTACCCGATCCGTACATAGATTCAGGCATACAGTTTCACATTCAACGGATTCCCGAAAACGCCAAGTCTCTTGAATACCGGCTGATAATCAATGGTTTATGGACTATCGATCCCGCCAATTCGCGATACCGCAAAGACCCGGTTTCCGGTCTGGTTTGGTCGATTTTACCCCTTCCGCAGATTCCGTCTGCTCCTGACCCCCTAAAGGGACTGCCCGCCGGTTTGGATTTTTTGTTTAATGGACCGCCGGGAGAAGTTGTTACCATAGCGGGAGATTTTAACGGCTGGGACCCTTTTATGTATGAATTGAAAGAGGGGCCATCAGGAGTTTACAACATCACAATTCCGCTGCCGGCTGGTAAATATCAATATGTGTTCTTCCACAAGGGGCGGCGTTATGTAGACCCGAACAATCCTACCCGGATTTATGCCCGCGATGGAAGCGCCGCCTCCGAGATTATCGTTCCATAATTGCAAAAAACTTCGTATTCTGCTACCTTGTAGGGAGGTTGTCCATGGACATCCCTCAAGAAGGTGCAGATGTCAATTCTTAAAGAAGGTTTTCCGTTTATTATCCCCTCTTTTGCTGTGGGTATAATTCTTTTGATTGTTTCAAGATTTACGCCGGCAGCCATTGTATGTATTGCCATTGGTTCGGTATTAATCATTTTCGCGTGTTTTTGCATGTTCTTTTTCAGAGATCCCCACATTGAAATCACTCAAGGCGAAAAACTGATTCTGTCCCCGTGCAATGGGACGGTAATGGAACTGACAGAAGAAGGAGACGAAAAAGTTATCCGTGTGTTTCTTTCGATATTCAGCGTCCACCTGCAGCGCGCGCCTGTAAACGGAACTGTTGTTGACGTAACGCATAAAGACGGAAAATTTTTCGCAGCGTGGAATCCGCGCGCGCAGGCTGAAAACGAACAGAACATCATCACCATACATGGCGAAGACGGAGTGTACGTGGTGCGGCAGATTGCCGGTTTTTTGGCAAGGCGGTGCGTATCCTGGGTTAAAGCAGGCGACATTCTGAAAGCGGGAGACAAAATCGGAATGATCAAATTCAGTTCACAGGTTGATCTGCATCTGCCCAAAACGGCGGTGATAAATGTAAAGCCGGGCGATAAAACCAGAGCCGGCATTACGGTAATGGCGACCAAATGAGAAGAATGGCATTAAAAAAAGTAACGTTTAGAAGAGTCCCCTTAAAGAGAGTACAAATAAGAAAAGAAGAACTGAGAAAAGGTATCTTTATCATCCCTTCGCTTTTTACCTGCGGGAATATGAGTTTTGGTATACTTTCGATTTTTTCTTCTATCAGCGGTCATTTTATACCGGCGGCATGGTTTCTGATCGGCGCTTTGGCATGCGACATTATTGACGGCAGAATTGCCAGAATGACCAAGACAACAAGTGAATTCGGTTTACAGTTGGACTCCTTGAGCGATCTTGTTTCTTTCGGAGTGGCGCCCGCCGTTATGATGTACATGCTGGTACTTAACACTATGGGAAAGATCGGCGTTGCAATTGCCGTGCTTTTTGTATTGTGCAGCGCGCTCCGCCTCGCGCGCTTCAATGTGCTTGCTCACAGCGGCGAAGTCAACAAACATTTTATGGGGCTTCCCACACCGGCTTCGGCGGGCGTGATTATCTCCTTTGTGTTGAGCTATCAGTTATTGGGGCCGGAAGAATACGCCCTCAATGTTAAGACTATTCCTGTTCTGATGACGCTTATGCCCACCTTTTTCAAAGTCATGCCCATTGTCATTGTCGTGCTTTCGTTTCTCATGGTTTCCAACATTCCCTATCTGTCCTTCAAAAGATTAAAATTATCCAAAGTCAGAACCATAGAACTTTTTGCTTTGGTTATCGTATTGATCATACTCATAGTTGTTTACCCTCAAAATATAATTTTTATCATATTTTCTGTTTATGCAGCATCCGGTCTTTTGCTTTATGTGCCGCAGATCATTTTGAAAAAAAAGAGACAGGCAAAACCGGAGAAGGTCGAAAATAGTGATATGTGATACTGCCAATCCTAAATCATCGGGGCCGGTTAATGTTTGGCAGGAAACATTTCCCGTGCGGTTCGGCGCGATTGATAAATCAGACAGGCTGACTCTTTCCGCGGCGTTCCGGTTCTTTCAGGAAGCGGCAATTTGCCATGCTGAAAATCTAGGCGTGGGGCGGGAGGATATGGCGCGAACCGGAACAGCATGGATTCTTTCGCGGATGTCGGTGCAGGTGGACAGGCGTCCGCAATACTGCGAAACCATCACTGTGCGAAGCTGGCCTCGCGGCGGGGAAAAACTTTTCGCTATCCGTGACTACGATATTCGGGACAAGGATGACATTCCGGCAATATCAGCCCGTAGCGGCTGGATAATTCTGGATACTGAAAAACGCCGTCCCCTGCGGCCTCAATCGATCATGGACACGCTGCCGCGAAATGAGGGATTGGATGCCATGACTTCTGGTGGGTGCCCATGGGGGCACCTTGTTGGCCTTGAAGAACGCGCCAATCTGCAAATAACCGGAGAAAGGAAGGCACTCTACACCGATGTTGATTACAACGGGCATGTGAACAATGTCCGCTACATTCAATGGATAGAGGATGCCCTTGATCCGCAGCTTTTGGAAAAAGCCGGAAAAATGCGTTTTGACATTAATTACCTAACCGAGATTCTTGGCGGCGAAGTTACCGCGATATTGTCCGCGCCGATTGAGAATGAAAGCGGAGCATTTTGCAACGCAGTTTCCCGCGCATTCGCGTTTGAAGGCAGGAAAAACGGACATGCGGCGTTTCGGGCAGAATTACGTGTTTGGGAATGATCAGCCGCCGCGGACATGATTTGTAAAAAACAATGTAGCATATTCATCAATTAGCGGGTATAATCATAAAACATGTTTGAATTTACCCTTTCAAAACGCCATGCCGCTTTTTTTGTTATCATTGCCCTTGCATTTACTTGCTGCCACAGCAAGTCCAAAGGACCGGCTGCACCTTTGCCCATCACCATGATCGCCATATCCGGCGGCGGCTTTTCAATGGGCAGCCCGGCGGATGAGGCAGGCCATAATATCGATGAAACCGAACATCAGGTGATCCTTAGCACCTTTCATATGAGTAAGTATCCGGTAACACAGACTCAGTATACTTCGGTGATGGGGAGCAACCCCAGCTATTTTGCAAGCGGGTCTGATGCCGGTAACCGGCCGGTGGAACAGGTAACATGGTATGACGCGATAGAATTCTGCAACCGCTTAAGCGAAATGGAAGGGCTTACTCCCGTGTATGCGATAACGGAGAGGACTCCCAGAACAGGCAATCCAGTAATCGATGCGGCTGTTACGCCAACATGGACGAACAACGGCTACCGTCTGCCCACCGAAGCCCAGTGGGAATTCGCCTGCAGGGGCGGAACTGTTACACCCTTCAATACCGGGAACAACATCACAACAAGCCAGGCAAATTATGACGGGAATTATCCTTTCAACAATAACCCTGCCGGTGTATACCGGAAGACGACAACGGCGGCGGACAGTTTCCCTCCCAATGCACATGGTCTGCATGACATGAATGGTAATGTGTGGGAGTGGTGCTGGGACTGGTACGGAAGCTATCCCGAAGTAACGCAGACCGATCCTGTAGGCGCACCGTCCGGCACTCTGCGGGTGCTGCGCGGCGGGAGTTGGGACTTCTCGGCTGTGCCGCTGCGCTCGGCTTTTCGGCACAGTTACGCCCCGTCTGGCCGGAACATCGACATTGGCTTCCGGCTTGTGCTGCCACAAGGAGGTCTTTATGAATAATTTACGTTATGCTTCATTAGTATTTTGTTTTTTAATCCTCGCCGGCGGAATGGTCATGGCGGGAGGAAAAAAGGAAGAGTCAAAGACTGATGATGATGAGCTGCAGGCCGGTACCTATACCTGGATTGCCGGCGGTATGGGCGGCGGCTGGCACACAGTTGCAGGCAGATTTTCCTCGCTTGTCAATGAAAAAGAGCCATTAATTACCATAAAGGTAATCCCGGGCGGAGGCGTTGGGAATCCCGCCTCACTTGATCGGGGCGAAGCTGATATTGCATGGGGAGTGGGGTACATTGACAGAGCGGCCTATAATGGCACAGCGCCGCTTTTTTACAAAAAACATACCAATATGGCATCCGTGGCGGGAACACTTTCGGTTGATTACTACCACTTTCTTGCGGCTAAAGATCAGGGAATAACAACAGTCGAACAGCTTGCCTCAAGAATTAAGAGCGGTCAAAGATTAAAAATTGCATCTCCCATGTCGGGAACTTCTGATTATGTTATGTCCTCGTATGTTTTGGAGTTCTATGGCGTATCCTATGACATGATCAACAAGAATGGCGGAAGAGTTTTTCAGGCTGTCTATGGTGATATACCCAGCCTGTTCAAGGATGGCAGTGTCGATTATGCGATTGTGTGTCTTGGGATGCCCGGAGCTGTTGTAACAGAAATGGTCATGGCGCGTCCGTCTGTTCTTCTTGCTGCATCCGATCAGTTGATCGACTATTGCTATGAAAAATTCGGAACGGTCTTAAGGAGTACCGGTCTTACTCAAATTCCGGGCGGCACATATCCGGGTATTGACAGCCACACACAGGCGCTGTGCCATTCAACAGAAATACTTGTAAGCCCAAAACTGCCCAATGCGTTTGTATATACATTCACAAAGCTCTTAAATGAAAACAAGGATTTTCTGGTTGAACTTGCAGGCAGCTACAGGGTTTTTGATCCCAAAACCACAGCAGCCAGTTCAGTCCAGGTACCTCTGCATCCGGGCGCGGTAAAATACTATAAAGAAGTTGGTGTTCTGAAATAATTATTTGCTATACTCAATCTCTGCAAATTCCCAGTGTAAATTCGCGAATGGTTCAGGTATGTAAATGGCGCCGGTTTCGACTTTTATTGTTGCCCTTGTACCCGCGTCTTTCTGCTTTTCGCGGAGGATTGCCTGATACTCGCCCGGCGGCGGTAAAACGAGATTTGGCAGCATTGCAAGATCAATCACATAAGGAAACTTGAGCATTTCCCGCGCCTGAAGCAGATTTCCGCCGGCAATGGCGGAGCGGATGCGGCTTGAACTGACAGGCGCTGAACCTTCGGTTACATCCGGCACAATTTCAACGTGAATGTTACGTGCATTAAAATAATCACGGATTTCTTCTGCGCCTGTATCCAGTTGGCAGCCGCAGCGGAAATTTCTGCCGATTGCCATGTAGCCGATTTTGCCGCGCTTAAATAAAAGTTCCAGAAACTCAATTCCCGCCGTGCGCCTGAATGATTCGGTAAAATCAATTACCAAAAGTATTTTCACGCCCAGCAGCTCAAACATTGCCGCTTTTTGCCGGAATGTTTGAATAGAGTTGGATTCGTCTTTCCTGAATGTTATAACAACCGGTATCGTTTCCGCCCGCGAAACAATACGCTCTATGAGCGCCTGATGCCCGCGGTGAACTCCGTCAAAGATACCGATTGTCATTGATGATTTTTTTTGCCCCGGCAGGCCGTCTTCAAGAAACTGCACCCATTCAATTATCTGCATTGATGCCTTTGCTTTGTGCGGGAGACTTCGTTGCAATAGGCGCTTTTAGTTCCGCTAATTTAGCGCTGAAAATTTCATAATCCGGGGCAAGCCGGACAGCTTCTTTCAGCAGACGAATCGCTTCCTTTTTTTGCCCTTTGATGCTGAAAACCAGCCCCCACAAATAACAGAGCGCCGGGTCTGCTTCAGGCATTGGTTTCATCCCGCGCCTGATCCTTTCGGCGGCGGTAAATTCGGCTTCGCAGCGATCGTAGTCTTCAACGCTGAAAGCCCATTTCCCCGCAAGAGCGCGTGCTTCATGATTTTCTTCTCCGAGCAGGACCAGTTTTGGAATCATCACCGCAAGTTCCGCCTGATTATCCTGTCGCAGAAAGATTTTTCCCGCAGCAAGAAGAGCGGCGAGAGCTTCGTCTTTTTTCCCGGCAAGTTCCAGAGCATTTGCCATATTTGCCGCATAAACGCCGTTTTCGCTGTCCATCGAAAAAGCCTTGTCCCATGCGGCGGCGGATTTTTCGTATTCTTTTAAGTTCCAGTGACAGCGCGCAAGCAGGGTGTGAAAATCAACATCCTTATTCAGTGTTTTTTTGTTTGCTAACATAAATCTTTTTAATTCGGCAAATCTGCTAAGTTCATTCAGTATCTTTATTTTTTCCTTAACCGCTTCTTTTCCTTCTGCGGAATCTTTTCCCTGATCCAGAATTGCGCCAATGAACTCTTCTGCTTCACGGTACTGCTTGAGACGGAAAGACATCCGCGCCGCGAGAAGAAGCTCTTTCCTTGTCCTTATTTCGGTGTATGTTGCGGAAACGCTCCTTGCGGCGTCTTCCCTCCGTTTCCATGCCTTGTTGATCTGCTCAAGCGATTGCGTACTTTCGCCCATCACCGCAAATGTTTCCGCCAGACGCAGACGGCTGTCGGCGTTGATGTTCGCGTCATCGCTCCATTTTACATAACTCTCTTCTATGGATTTTGCCCGCGTATCTACAGAAAAATAATCCAGCCAGGCTTTGCAGGCATATTCACTTGCTTCAGGCGCTTCATACGAAGTCGCTTCATACGAAGTCGCTTCATACGAAGCGAGAACAAAGCCAAGCTGTCCGCCGCTTATGGAATCATCGTTTACTTCGCCCGCCCATCTTCCGTTGACCAGAAAAACAAAATACGAACTGTAAGTGATAACATTGAGATTTATGTTCGTACCGTTAAAGTCGTGGATTTCTGTCCAGGCAATCAGCGTCCGGGGGGCATTGTCTTTAATGACATCAAGGCGGAAATACCCCTTGCTTGAAACAAGCGCCAGATAATATGAATTGTCAGCGAGATGGAACATCAAGCCGGCGGAAGCATAACCGCCGCCAGAGTCCAGACGGATTTTTGCTTCAATGATATGATCCTGGTATTCATGATCGGGAGTTTCAACCCATGCGATACAATTTGTTTTTTTCAGGCAAAGTTCAAGTGAG
The DNA here is from genome assembly GCA_031256035.1 of Treponema sp. Classification (GTDB taxonomy): domain Bacteria; phylum Spirochaetota; class Spirochaetia; order Treponematales; family Breznakiellaceae; genus WQXQ01. The sequence continues at coordinate 23,621 of JAIRRJ010000077.1, forward strand.
CCGTTTGACAGATAGGCATTATATGAGGATTCTGATTTAATATTAAATGGAGATTTTCCTGGTTTGGTAAAATCAATAATCCATTTTTCTTCAGGGCTGTTTTCCTGATTCTTGCGCGGGGAACTTCGTTGCAAATGCCGGCGAAGCTTATTGGATAGGGCGTACCAAAACCTTCTGGAAAAAGCGAACATAATTATGATGTATCCGAAAAATGATAAAAAGTCGATATCCCCGGACGCGCGGTCGGACACGAAAATCGATCTGTTTATCATTCTTGCAATATTGGCGCTCATGATTGTCCCTGTCATCGTTAATTTTGGTTTCAGGCTGAACGCCGGTGACGGGCAAATTGAACTGTTGATTTCGTCCGGGTTCGAAGAATTATTCGGCAGGGAAACAGCGGAATCATTGCTGAGGGAATTCGAGGAACGTAATCCTGATATGCGGATAAGTCAGGCAGTCGCGGGTGAAAAAAACAAAGAGCCGGATATTTTTATTTTTGACGATGGTGAATACAACGCTCTTGCCGCCGCTGGAACGCTTGTCTCGTTAAGCCCGTACCTTCACACGGAGAGCGGCGCGGAACAATCGGCGATCCCCATTGTCTCATTTATGGATTTGCTTTTTTACAACATTGAACTCCTGAAAGCCGCCGGCTTTGACCGCCCGCCAAAAACGAGGGATGAATTTATCGCTTACGCAAAAGCTGTGCCGTCGGCTTCGGGTTTCCCAAATGACAATCAAGCCCTGTACAGAGATGTTTTTTCATGGATATGGGCGGCTGGCGGTGGTTTTTGGTCTTCAAGTACGCCGCAATTTAACAACAAAGCTGTTACCGCGGATATTTCCTTTCTTGGAAGACTCAACCGTGAGGCGCGGAGTTTTGAAACAACAGGAGCAGAGCGGCTTGAAGAATTTGCCCAGGGAAAAACCGCCCTGATGATTGCTTCCACTCGCGATATTTCTGCGCTTAGAAAAAAAATGGGTGATGACACATTTGGAATAACGACCATTCCTGGTTCTGCGGGGAAATACAGCGTTTGTCTTTCAGGTTTTTATGCCGGAATCAGTTCTGCATGCGCATACTCCGATGAAGCGTGGAGATTTTTATTGTTTCTTGCCGAACAAAGCCCGCTCATTGGCGCAGGGCTGAAAGCTGTACCGGGCGGCATTTCTGATTTTCCCTTCCGCGATTATATGAAGGATGATCCGTTTTATTCCAAGGCGTGGGATATTTTTGAATCATCTGAAATTGTTCAGGGGTTTACCGGTAAAGCCGGAGGGAAAGAATTCGAAGACATTGCCAGAGAGGAACTGCGGATATTTTTTGAAAGCAGCCGCAGCGCGGAAGAAACAACAGCCGCCATCCAGCGTCGATGGGATGCAGTTCCCCTGCCGCTTGACAGGGAATAAGTTATGCGCGTCCGCGTTAACCCGCGCAATTTTTCCGGCGTTGTAAGAATTCCGGCTTCCAAATCCCATACCATAAGGCAGTTGTTGATTGCCTCTCTTGCTAACGGAATTTCAGAAATTCACTATCCTCTGGACTCGCTTGATACCCGTTCCTGTGTTTCTGTTTGCAAAGCTTTTGGCGCGGAGATTACCGAATACCGCGCTGTTGATTTGCAAGCGGGTTTAAACCCCAACCCTCCGGATGAAAACGGCGAAAAACTTGTCAGTTGGAAAATAAGAGGCAACGGAGGTTTCGGACATCCGGCGGTTAATTCACATGATGGCGTTACGCGAATTGATGTTGGCAATTCGGGAACAACGCTTTACATGGCGCTTGCTGTTGCCGGCCTTCAGACGGGGACTTTTGAATTTTCAGGCGATGAACAAATTAAAAAACGCAGCGCCGCTCCCCTCTTGGATGCATTGGCCGACCTGGGCGTTTGTGTGCGGAGCGATAACGGCTGCGCCCCAATCACGGTAAAAGGCCCCTGGGGGGGAGGCAAGGTCAGTATTTCCTGCCCAACCAGCCAGTACCTTTCGGCGCTGCTCATCGCTTCGCCTCTTGCTCCAGCCGGCGCTGTTACTGAAATTGAAGTCCTCCTGCTCAACGAAAAGCCTTACATTGAGATGACCCTTTCCTATTTGACAGCTCACGGCATCCTGTTTGATTTTTCCCCTGATTATTCCCGTTTTGTGATTCCCGGCGGTTCATCATGGAAAACATTTTCCCGTTCAGTGCCGGGCGATTATTCATCGGCTGCCTTTCCCGCCTGCGCCGCCGCAATTTCAGGCGGCAGTGTTACAATCCTCGGTCTTGATCCCGATGATACTCAAGGCGACAAATTCTTTTTTGATATGCTCAATCAAATGGGATGCGAAGTCCAATGGCGCGGCGAAGAGTTTACCGTCTCCCGCAGCCGTTCTCTTCGGGGCGGTACTTTCGATCTGAACGCAACGCCCGACCTGCTTCCAGCTGCGGCGGTTACCGCGGCTTTTGCCGCTGGAGACACCGCTTTAGTAAATGTAGCCCATGCCCGCATAAAGGAAACCGACCGCATTGCGGTAATGGCAAAAGAACTTCACAAACTCGGCGTTAGCTGCACAGAACTGCCCGACGGCCTTGTCGTTCACGGTAAGGGCGGCTTCCGCCCTGCTCAGGAGAACTGCATAATTGACGGTCATGGCGATCACAGGATTGTCATGGCTTTTGCCGCCGCCGCCGTTGGGGGTCAATGCTCCATTGAAATAGAGAGCGCCGAAAGCGCGGCGGTAACATATCCGGGATTTTTGGAACTGCTTGGCGCGGAGAGGGTGTGGTGATACTATATGCATCCCATCGAAATTGAAGAAGTCAACGCCGCCCTTCGTATTGCATTGGCTACCGGTTAATTTCATTCCCACTCACTCCCCAAAAGTGCCTGACACCCACACCTAGTAAGATGTGCATTTTACATTGACATAAAAACATTAATGGTGTATTTTGGTGTTGAATATTCACCTACAAGGTTTAACATGAAAATGAGTTTGTGCCTGTAAATAAACCGCCTCTACAGCGAGGGAAAACTTTCAAAGGAGTTTTTAATGAAAAAATTTGTTGTTTTTTGTATTCATGTAATTTTTATTCCTGTATTCGCTTTTTCGCAGACCTCGCTTGATACGGCGTTGAGAAATTCAACCAGTTATTTGAACCTGAAAGTGCCGGCCAAGTCAAAGATTGTCGTATTAAACTTTTCTTCAAACTGGCCGCAGTTGTCTGATTACATTATTGAAGAGTTAATCGGCTACATTGTTAATGACGGCAACTTAACCGTTGTTGACCGTGCAAATATGGAAACAATACGCAAGGAAATGAATTTCCAGTTGTCGGGGGATGTGAGCGATGAAACGGCTCAGTCCATCGGGAAAATGCTTGGAGCGCAGACAATAATTTCCGGCGCGATGACGGCAATCGGCAGCACATACAGGCTGCGGATCAGGGCAATATCGGTAGAAACCGCCCAGATACTGGGGATGCAGAATATTGACGTAGCGCAGGACAGCCGGTCGGCGGCTTTGACCGGAACCGCGTATACCGGGCATGTAGCAACAGCAGTCCCCGCCTCTCAAAGCACTCCGGCTGCCAAGAATGTACCGGTGGCAAATTCCATTGTATTGGCAGACATCTTGTGGGCAAATGAAGTTATGGGAGAAAATGCAACTCTGACAAAAAATACAACCGCAAGCCGCACAATCGCAAGGGAAGTTATTGATGGGTATGAGCGCGAGGTGCTTACTCTGAACGTTGATCTGGGAAATCCAAAGGAAAGGGACATTGGCTGGAGATCAGGTTTTTTTTACGGAATAAGCGATACATTGCAGCAAAAGCTGAGGGGAGGTTCAGGCGTGCGGTTTAAGGTATTGGGAGACGGAAAAACCTGGATTTTTAATTTAGCGACGACTGATGTCACCGATGGCGGTGTTTATGAAATGCTGGCCGCGACAAAGAAAGGGAAAGTGGTTACTTTAGAGAGCCCTTATTCCAAACTGAAACAACCCGTTTGGGCGAAGAAGGTGTCATTTAATAAAAGTAACATTAACTATATTCAGTTTACGCATCACAGCTTTCCGACAGGAGCAAGGAAACATGAATCAGGAGTTTCTACCATAAAAATTTTTGACTTTGAGATTTATTGATTGTAAACATCATCGGCTACAACTCAAAACTGACATTGTTATCTGAAGGAGGAATATCCTTCCAAAGACCGTCAAGGATATATTCCTGCTGGCTGTAAACAAAGCGCCCCCACAGCCCCAGTTTGGATTTGTCAAAAACAGGGCGCAGAGCGGGATTTTCGTCTCCGTTGTAATGGGCGGTATAGGCGTCCCCCACAGCATTGGCGATATAATCGGTATCTTTTGCGGGGACTTTGTATTTATTGAGAATTCCCGCCGCTTCAATCATCACCGTCTTTTTTACAAATGCGGTTGCGTTAGCTGCAAAATCAGTTCCGGGATGAATCTTGTCCACAATGGCATCGGTGCGGATGTGCGCGGTATTGTTCTTGATTTCCACATACCGTATCGGGCAGGGAGCGGTTACGAGGGAGCCGGTTTCAACATCATAAAGAACCTTGCCGTCAAACTCGCCGCGGGTTATGTCCTGTGCGTGGTAATGCCCGGTAAACGCAAGCCGTACATTCCATGAAGCGAGAAATTTTCCGAAGTTGGCAAAATCTTCAATCAGATAATCCGGGTGAAGCTTTGACTGCCCCTTCCAGTGTTCAACAACGCCGTGGTGCATCATCGCCATGACAGCCTTGTTTCCGCTGTTTGCGGCGCGTAACACCCCGGCAATCCAGTCTGCTGTTTTTTGGCTGATTCTGCCCGACACGAATTCTTCCTTGCCCGGCATATTCTCCCGATAGCGGCAGACATCAAGCGCGAGGAGCCACAAACCGTCAACAGGTTCCGCTACATAACTTAAAGAGTCATCGTCCCGCATGAGCGCGGCGCTGTATCCAAAATCACCATAGATTTGCACAAACTCATCTTGGCTTACAGTAGCAACAGATTCAGTTTTATCTCCAATAAACCTGACCGCGCTTGAGATGTTGTTTACGTCATGATTTCCGGGAACGACATAAGCCGCGATACCCGCATCAGCCAGCCGTTTCAGCCTTTCCGCGACAATGCGATGGTTGATCAATTCGCCGTCCTTGGTCAAATCCCCCGAAATCAAAACAAAACTGACGCCGGAAGACGCAATAGCATCAACCGCATAGTCCAGCAAATCAATGCTGTCCAACAGAAGTTTCCGGTCGGAGTTCATGGTTTTTTCAAAAGCCGCGCCGGAAGAACCAAGCGAGGAATCGTAAACATGAGTATCGCTGATAACAGCGAAAGATACGTCAGGATAGAAAACGGTTCCGGTTTGTGTATTGTAATCATACCGGAGCGCCGTTTTGTCTTTTGAACAAGCGCCGCTCAAAACAAGAATGATCATTATCAATATTGCCATTTTTTTCAATTTCATCATTCAAGTATACCATAAATCCGGTATAAAAGTACTCAAGTTTCTTCCGATAATTATGGTATGACCCGCAGAGTCTTTTTGGCGCTGCTTTTTGCCGCTTCCTTGCCCATTTCCGCACAGGATCATGAACATGGCTTTTATCCTGATGTCGTCCGCGGCGAGGTTTTTATGGAACTGGAACCGATATACGGCGCTCATGTGGACGGAGAGTATCCTCTGGATGTTCCCGCCGCCAGCCGCCGCGCGCTGGAAGAAGCGGCGCTGAACTTTTCGGCAATGATTTACGGCTGGAGTTTTCATTATGAAATCGGGGAAAGGGCAAGGCGCATAGACGAAAATATAGAACTGAAGCCGGTTGCGTTGATACCGTTCGGCGATCCGGGGCTGCAGGTTACTGAGATGGAATTCAGGGATATGCGCGTAACATTATGGGTTGATTATCACCTGACAGACGCACAGCAGCGCCGTATGCAGGTCTGGCGCACCGGAACCATCAGGAATGCCCAGGCTGTGGGTTACGGCCCGTCAGGCAGCATGGAAGAATTTCCCGGCTGGCTTCCGGTAAAAAGAGCCGCGCTTGAAGACGCCGCGCGGGGTGCGTTACGTGCTTTACTGCGCGCCAGTGAAAGAAACCGCCCCAAGGAAGTTACCGGATTTATCAGCCTCGCCTCATTTCCCCGCTATTACATTTCCGGCGACCGTTGGGCAGTTTCCGCCCGCTTTCGTGTTCAAATTAATGAAATAATCCCATTTGCCGCATATTAATACCATGATTTAAATTATAGTTGACAAATTTACACCCATAAACGAATATTAAGTCAAGGATAGTTATGGGAAAAAATTTATTGGATGTTTTACGAATAGGCATATTTTATGACGGGTATTATTTTTACAAAGTCAGTAATTACTACAAATACGAGCACGAAAAAAAATCGCGGATAAGCATCAGCGGCCTGCACGACTTTATCAGAAGCGAAGTTGCCGCTCTGACCAAAAATGACATACGCCAGTGCCAGATCATTGACGCCCACTATTTCAAGGGGCGCTCATCGGCAAAAGAGCTGGGTGAAAAAGTGCAGGCGGAGCGCGTCTTTGAAGACATTCTGATGCGGGAAAATATTGTCAGCCATTACCTGCCGCTCCGTTACGGTGAAAATAACATTGTTCAGGAAAAGGGAATTGATGTGTGGCTTGCCCTTGAAGCTTATGAACTTGCCATATACAAACATTTTGATATTCTGGCGCTGGTCGCGGGAGACGGCGATTATGTTCCCCTCGTACGCAAACTTCACACAGTAGGCACACAAGTCATGCTTATCTGCTGGGATTTTTCGTATCACAACGAAAACGGCGATTCGGTGGAAACAAAAACTTCCCGCCAGTTGCAGGAAGAAGTTTTTTATTCCGTGCCGATGCATCAACGAGTGGAACAAAATAATAATGACTACATCAAGGGATTATTTGTCCCGGAAAAAATTTATGAGAAACCTGTCGTTGTTTTAAATTCAAAACCGGATAACGTACCCGCTGATGACCAGGGAGAATTTTCTTCCACCATTTACAGCATAAACCAGAACGGCTTTGGCTTTATCAAGGATGATGAACGCAACAATGTCTTTTTTCATTACAGCAGAGTTACAAATTGTGATTTTTCCGAATTGAAATACGGCATGAAGGTCAGGTACACTGTAGAGGAAGATGAGGAGCGAAGCAGGCGGGACGGCGCTGAACGCTTCCGGGCGACAAAAATTACGGTTGTTGATTAGTCCGCGTTTTCATAGCGGAGCTTTCAAAGCAGGCTTTAGCCTAACTCCATAGAGCGCCGCCATGCCGCTTCCACTGCCTTTATCACCGTGCCGCGGAACGCTCCGCCTTCAAGCGCAGTCAGACCGGCGATTGTTGTCCCGTTAGGCGACGTTACCATGTCCTTCAATTCGCCCGGATGTTTTCCGGTCTCTTCAACCATTGCCGCCGATCCAAGCACAGTCTGGACAGCATAACGCAGCGCCTTGTCTCTGGGCAGCCCTGCCCGTACTCCGCCGTCCGCCAGAGCTTCGATGAAAAGATATACAAACGCCGGTCCCGATCCGGAAAGACCGGTGGCGGCGTCCATGTAACGTTCATCCAGTCTGTCAACAATGCCCGCGCCGCCAAGAATATTTTCAAGCTCCGCTGTCCTTTCCGCCGGTACTTCCGGTGAGGCGGCAAGGGCTATCATCCCTTTGCCGATAAGCGCCGGCGTGTTTGGCATAATGCGGACGACCGGCAGTTTTGCGCCTACAGCCGCCTGTATTTTGCCGATAGACCAGCCGGCAGCCATAGAAACCAAAATCGGCAAATCGCCGTGCGAACCGCCGCCGGAAAACCTTTTACCGGCAATGGGCGCAATTTCAGCTAACACCTGCGGCAAAACCTGCGGCTTGACCGCGAGAAAAACAAAATCCCCATTGTTGATTGCCTCAAGATTGGAGTTATTAACCCCCGCCCCAAGAGAACCTGCCGCCGCCCGCGCCTTTTCAGCGTCCGCATCAGTAAAAAAAATGTTTGTACTGCCGGCAGTGCGCGAAGCGCCCTTCATCAGAGCAAGCCCCATGTTGCCGCTGCCGATACAAGCGATGGTACTCATGATTTTATTGTACGGGGTTGTGGTAAAAGATCAAGAGTGGGGGAAGTACTTCATCCCTTTAAGGCGGGGTTCATCATTTCTTCTGCCTCTTTTTGATTTTCTTAATTTCCATATCAAAATCGGATTCAAACAGTTTGTCCTGTATGATACGATATTTTTCAAACTCGCTTTCGGCGAATTCCTTTGCAAACTGAGCGCTTATCTTGCCTGCGTCTTGAAGGATAAACCTGTCATCGGCTTCAAGGAAACGGTCAAGGCGTTTTGCCCAATCTTCCATAGTCATGGGGATATGTTTCTTTGCCCTGTCCTCTGCAAGATCAAGGTAGGCGTTGACAATGCGTCCCAAAGATTCCAGTTCGGTTTCGGTCAAATAGTTTTTTGCGACAGAGACATCAGTTTTAACTATTTTTCCATTAGGGCTTTTTTCCCACGTGGTCAATCCCATGTGTTCTTTCACGGCATCAGCCCGTTCGTAAATTACTTCGGCGGCAGTGTGCCCGTGAATGGCATAGTGCAGTTTATTTTGAACTTTTGCAAAAAACTCTTTGGAAATTAGGGCATCCTTGCTGTAGTCCATTGCGGTGGCGTAGATGTCGGTTATCTTTTGGTAAAAGCGGCGTTCGCTAAGACGGATTTCACGAATTTCAGCAAGGAGGTGTTCAAAATAATCCTCGTCGAGAAATGCGCCGTTTTCCATACGTTTTCGGTCTATGACATAGCCCCGCAATGCGTAGTCCCTGAGAACCGCCGTAGCCCATTGCCGAAAGGCGGTTGCCCGCCTTGAGTTAATCCGGTAGCCTACGGCGATTATGGCGTCAAGATTGTAATGTTTTGTTTTGTAGTTTTTACCGTCTGCGGCAGTTACCGAGAAATCCTCGGCAACTGAAATTTCGTCCAGTTCCCCCTCAGAGAATATATTTTTGAGGTGCAGAGATATATTATCGGTGGAACACTCAAACAGGGCAGCCATGAGTTTTTGGCTTAACCAGATAGTTCCGTCCTGTACACGGACTTCTATTCCATTTTCGCCAGCTTGTTTGGTAAATATGAGAAACTCGGCTGTGCTGTTACGGATTTGTTTTATGTCAGTGGTGCATTGGGCGGTTTTGGGCATTTTATTTGCTCCTCTTCTGTACCGTATTTAATGCTACCTACCCCCAATTGGGTTTTATTGTATTTGTCGACTTTAATCATTAACCTCTTTGAATATGTTACATGCACTATATGTGTTCCCTTTGATTTTATTGTACGGAGCTGCGGTAAAAGATCAAGAGAGGGAGATGGCAGCCTTAACGGAGATTGAACATACATTGACCAGTCTGCAAAGCAACGGAAAATTAAGCAGCTTTATACAGTGTCGTATTACTGCCGCTGGAGGATATTTTCGGGGATCAAAAACGGCTTGCAGAACACGGAAATAAAATGTATACTGCATTTATTAATGGGTAGTTGCTGCCTTTTAAGCCTATGCCAAAAATGGCAAGTCTGGCTTTTATACTACAATTGAAGAAGCTAATTCAACTTCTTGTGTCGTAGTGAAAATATAGGAAGAAAGTTATGTTTGAGTTAGTTAGAAACGTAAATGATTTAATCCCAATTATTCAAAAATATTTGCGCCTCATAGAAGAAGAAAAAAGTAGCTATGTTTTTCAACGATTTATCACATTTACTTATTGGTATTATTTCCCTTATTTAAATGCATTTGTGCCAAATAAATTTTTGGGCTACAAAAACCATGCGGTTGAACTATACAAGCCTAAACAGGGAGATGGGCGAAATGGCGGAAGAGCAAGAGAGGCATTAGAACCATATTTTACTGCGATAACAGACGAAAAAAAACATAAAGAATTATATGATAAACTTCAAAAATTTGCTAAAGGACTGGGAAAAATAAGAAAAAATGTTATTATTTATGAGCTTAAAGAAGAGTATCACAATTTATTCAATAATGATGAATTTGAAATAAATGTCCCATCAAAAAATAATGACAAACAGAGACGCAATAATCAAAGCAATTATATTCCTAAAAAAGCACTATTGATAAAAAAAGATACACCATATCAAATAAAAGAACGAATACAAGACTTAATAATCCAAATAAATAAAAATTGCACAAATTTCAAAAAAGCCCCCATTTTTAACGATTCAAACACTTTGGAAATATGGAGGAAAATAGAAACCATCACCACTAATGAGAATGATTTTCATATTTTTTCAGGAGAACTCTATAAATTATTGTATGAAACAACTCGAAGTAAAAATCCCAAATTTAATAAGAATAGAGATAACCGCAAAAGTTTTTATATCTATAGATTACCGGATGAATTTCTTAAATATGGTACGCCAACAAAATATTTTATGGATATAGTAAGCACGCTTCGTCATAAGCATGCTCATACCGAACCTGAATACAAAGAGCTAAAAAATAAGTTGACTTTTCCTGATATAATCGAAAAACTAAAAATTGATAAGTCGCCAGTAGATTATGCTAATTTCCAAATTGAAATATTAAAACTTTTTGAAAACTCAATGAAGGAGCTTATCAAAATCGTTGAAAAAAAAATAAATTGCCCAAAAAACCCTTAACTCCCCCTAATTCCAGCCATTATACAAATTAAGGAGTAAACATGAAATTTTCAAAAGAATCATTTTTCAGCTTGGAAGCACAGATAAAAGAAGCTGGCTTTGGCAAAGACTTGGAAATAATGAAATCCCGCCTTTTTGAAAAAGAGGAATTATCAGCAGAAGAATTCGCAAAACGGGTAATTTATGTAGTTCTCGCCGGAGGCTTTAAACAGCAAACAGCTAAGAAAATCTATCATGAAATGATGCTTTTTCTGCAATCTTCCTCATCAGAGATCGAAAAAGGCAATTTATATCATGAACTATTGAAAATCTTTGGCAATAAAAAGAAAATAAACGCCATAGTGGACATTTGGCAAAATCAAGAAAAATATTGCCATGGCTATAAATCCCTGAGAAATGCGCCCGTAGAAGCAAAACTTTCTTTTCTGTCTCAGCTCCCGCATATTGGAAAAATCACCAAAAACCATCTTGCACGGAATCTTGGTGAGGATGTGCCAAAATATGATATATGGGTTCAAAGGCTCGGCGTTGCATTCAGCGGCAGGAAAGACTTGGAATGTAAAATTGATAATTCCAGGCTGAATGCTGAAATTGTAAAAGTATGCGATGATATGTTTGAACACATAAAGCAAGAAACAGGTCTACCCATAGGGTATATTGACCTTGTATTATGGAGAGCATGTGAGCAGCATATTTTGAAGGAGTTTAAATGAAAACTGTAATCATAACCGTACCTATGAAGCCAACTAAAGAAGTGGAAGCGGTTACATACCCAATGGACGGCAATAAGGCAATGGAATACGAAAAACCTGTCCGCTGCCCGATAAACAGCATACTTGCAAAAACCCTTCAAAAAGACGAACAAGTAAAGGTTATATACATCCTAACAACCGGAGAAAACAGCGAATGTGAGCAGAATAAAAATACTTATATAAAAGAGTTGGAATGTATCAACAATGAAACAGGAGCTATTTTAAGTTTTGACACAATAGAAATTGACTTTGAGCCTACCAAAAAGACGTATAACAAGTTAATTACTGATCTAGCTGAAAAAATCCCAGACAATGCCGAACTGTATGCCGATACCACTTTTGGATTCAAGCCCGAAACCTTATCTCTGTTTTGCGCCCTCCGCTTTGTAGAAGAGTTTCGTGAGGCAATTGTCCAGTATATCGTTTACGGTAAAGTTGAATTCAACAAAGAAACCCGAAAACCTGAAAAACCCATGCTCTATGATATTACATCGCTCTACTATCTTTTCAAATTGATGGGTTCAATGGGCGCTTCCAGTGCTGAAAACGCCATGGAAACGCTCAAAGATTTTTTCGCCATGTAGAGATGCTTATGTGGGCAAATCGCAAATGACAAAAGAACAGTTTCAAACAGAGGTTTTCAATGTTTACACTCGCTATAGAGACAACTCTTCTTCTGATCATCGGCAGGCTTACTTTGGACAACTTTGGGATTTATTACGCAAATATTATTTCAAAAAAGAAGCGAATGAAATAGGTTATATGCTTTATATGTCCGTTTGTCGGTTGATTGAAAAAGACTTTAAGAATGAAATAGATTTTATTAAATATTTACAAGAAACATTGAAGAATACAAAAACTGAACATTACCGCCAAAACAACACAGGCTCTATCAGAATCTCAAGAGAGAAAAAACGAAAATTGAGGGAAGTAGAAGATTTCATCATGATGAAGGAAAGCAATCTTGGAAGAAAATTGACCGCTGATGAACAAATACAAAGTATATCTAAATGGTTCAAAAATCAGGAATATGTTGATTTATTAACCGTCATAAATGTAGGCAGCATTTCGCACATCAGTAATGATAATAATGAAATGGACATACTTGATTCTACAGTTACTTCGCCCTATTTAGACAGTATTTCCGATGACCCTTTTGATGAGTACATTAACAAAACCGATATGGAAACTGTCCGGAAAATAGTAAAATCGTTAATAGAGAAAAAACAGGAAAGAAGCAGAGATTGTTACCGGGCGCTTTTTACGCTGCATTGTATCGAAAACATGAAAGATTTTGAAATACTTGCCCCTGTTCTTGATAGTCAAATCCTCGAAACTTGGCATAAATCCAATAAAAAGCCCAACCAATACGAAATATATCAAATATACCACCCAAATACTCAAAAATCCAGTGCAGGATCTACGGCAACAACAAATCTTCGTGATTTTCTCAAAGAAATAGAAATCTGCTTAAAAGAAAAAAATCAATAAGTTTTCCTCTCAAAAACCTTAAGTTCCCTTAATCCCAGCCATTATTAATTGTATGGAGGACAAAGAATGGATAAGGGAAAAATAAAGTCACAATGCTTTGTGGATCGGGAGTCAAGACTCATCCAGTTGTACCGTGAAGCCTTTGGCAGGCAGGAGTTAAACTCCAAAGAAACGGTAACTGCGTTAAGGCAGGTGGGTTTTAGCGAGATTATGGCGGTGAGTAAAGCATCAGGTTGGGCTGAGGAAAACAGATCATACGCACCTGAGGCAGCAACGATTGCTAAGAAAAGAAAGAAGGAGCAGCAGGCTCTTGAGGCATGGTACTTGAAGAAAAGATTTGCCAAGAAAAACAAAAAGAAGAAGGATTGATCAACCTTGACAATAGTAGAAAAGGAGTAAAAAAATGTTAGAAAATTCACTGCAAATGCAAAAATGGGGTAATGGCGATATTGACAAAATGGTCATTCTTGAAGAGACCAAAGATTTGTATAATTATTCTATTGCAAATAATCTTGATGATATACAAATAGCGATATATGCAAGAACAGGTCATAATATTAATTTGGATAAAGCATATTGGAAACTTAATTCAAAACTATCTATAAGTGTAAAACACTTAATGAATACCCACTATGCGGATTATTCCATGACAATAAATAATAAAGGAAAATATAGACAAGTAATAATTAATATGCGCGTTGGTGATAAGTGGTACATTACAAAATATGATGAGGTTAAAAGTATATTTTGTGATTGCTATTTGATTGAGGCATTTAAATCGTTTAAATCAATATTGCTGGAAAAATTACATTCAGATGACGATGAATAAATCCATAGGAGGTATTTTATGGAAAACAAGACATTTATTGACGGCGTTAATAAAACTTTTTGGAGGAAAAATATGAAAACTAATTATGTTTTGGGAATCAGTTTTTTGCTTATTTTTTGTTTTGGTGGTTGTTCATCATTGTCAAGAACCAGAGACCAAATGAAAATGATACAACCCATTTTAGATTTGGAATATGAGAGAATTATTGAATCTATACCCGGTGATTCTCCCATTGCGGTATGGTGGTGTTTTGACGAACGAATAGAAGACGACCGAATTAAAGAAGGTGAATATAAGGGGGCTGTTACTCCAATATCCGACTGGGTTCAATGTTCATTTCAGGAACTCCTTGTAGGTACTGGAAAGTTTAGGGTTGTTACAAGAATACATTTGGCTAAAATATTTGAAGAACAAAGATTCCAATCGACCGGTCATGTAGATGACGCAACAATTGCTTCAGTTGGCAGAATACTGGGCGCAAAATTCATGATTGTCCCAACAATTACCCGTTATGAAACCCTTGATGTGCAAATTATAAATTCTGAGACAGGGGAAATAACATATATTTCAAACAGACCAATACAGAAGGTCAGGAAAGGATGAAAAAAATATTTTCAAAAAACATTGTAAGCATTATTGCATGCTTTCTTGTTCTCACATTGTTTTCATGTTATTCTGAAGACGATCTTCGCCAAAAGTATGATCAGGGATATTCAGATGGTAATAAGTCCGGTTATAATAAAGGCTATGCTGAGGGCATGAACAAAGGGCAGACTGATGGATATAAAAAAGGACATTCAAATGGGTATAATGAAGGCAATGATGCCGGAAGAAAACTAGGGTTTAATACGGCAAAAAACGAATACAAAAAACAGATTAATGACTTGCAAACCAGAATAGCCGCAATGGAAAGGAATCACAGAACAGAACTTACGGCTTCACATAACAGAGGTTTTCAGGAGGGTGAGATTTCTATGGAAAAGAAAATATTAGCAATAGTTGATCTTAAGGCACAGGAGGCAGTGAAAAAAAACAAAAAAAACGGTGTATTATTTTTTGTAAAGTGAATTAAAAACATTCTCAAAGTCTCCCCGATCTTTTTACACTCAAATATCTGTTGATAAGCGCGGATGAAATATGCTGCGGTGAAGTTTCCAGAACAAGCAAACCTGAATGTTCCCACTTCCGGTACAAGCGGCGACGGTTTGCAAGATAGGAAAAGGCTGCTGCGGTTTCCAGAATTTCTTCCCCCGTTCGCAGGGCAGGAGTTCGCATAACAGAAGTTTCCACCGCTGTATCGGGAAAAGCGAGAGATTCGGCTTCGCCTTCGCGGAAGCTGACCATCAATAGCAGATGACGTCTTTTTATGCGCGGGAGAATCCATTCCAGAGACTCGCCGTCTTCTT
>JAIRRJ010000120.1 GCA_031256035.1 Treponema sp.
AAATCCGTTCTACAACACAAAAATTGCCTGCGGCAATTTTTGTGAGTGATCCAGGCAACAGGCAACAGGCAACAGGCAACAGGCAACAGGCAACAGGCAACAGGCAACAGGCAACAGGCAACAGGCAACAGGCAACAGGCAACAGGCAACAGGCAACAGGCAACAGGCAATTATACACATCTTTTAGATAATCGTGTCAATAATCCAATAGCATATATTTTTTCCTCTATTCCATTATCTTCTCGAAAGGAGTTTTCTCTATGAAAAAGACAATTCCGGCGATCTTTATCGCCCTTGCGTTTGTCTTCATATATTCATGCGCCAGCACCGGAAGCGGAAAAGGGCATGGCCTATATGACGCAATCGAGCAGTCAGCCGAACAAATTGCCGGAAACCTGCCTGCCGGAAGCCGTGTTGCAATCGTAGCCTTTGAGTCCGAGAACGACAACATATCGGACTACATCATGGAAGAACTAACCGGAGCGCTCTTTGACCGGAACATTGAAGTGGCGGATCGTCAAAACCTTGAGTATGTGTTCAAAGAACTTAACTTCCAAATGTCAGGAGAAGTGAGCGATGAGAGCGCCAAGTCTATAGGCAAATTCCTTGCGGCAGACATGGTGATTACAGGACAGATGCTCAATCTGGACAGCGTGTACCGCTACCGCACCAACGCGATCAATGTAGAAACCGCCGTCCGCGCCAGCGTTACCCGCCTTGACGTGCGGAGTGACAAGGCAACTCAGCGAATGTTTACAGCCCTTGCCAAACAGCAGACCACGACAAAGGTCGCCAAATACGGAGTGAGCGCGGACGTTACGCCGCAGACAGCCGGAACATTTCTTGATCGCGGCATTCTGTTTGCCCGCCGAGATGAATATGATCTTGCAATTGCAGAATTTAACGAAGCAATACGGCTCAACCCGAATATGGGGCAGGCGTATTGCTGGCGGGGAATGATGTATGAAAGTCAGGGCGATTTTCCCAGGGTAATCGCAGATATGAATGAAGCGATACGTCTTGGTTTTACGATTGCCTATGTTTATGGCTACCGTGGTAATGCTTTTGCTTTTATGGAAGAGTTCGATAAAGCGATAGATGATTTTACTAAAGCAATTCAGATGCCGGATAATGATGCCAGGGAAGTTGACATTTTTTCCCGGGGTATGGTGTATTATAGAAAAAAAGATTTTACCCGCTCCATTGCAGATTTCAGCGAGTCAATCAGGCTCAACCCCAATCGTGCTGATTCATATTACTACCGCGGTGAAGGGTATGCTGAAAAAAATGATTTTGACCGCGCACTTGCTGACTTTACTCAAACGCTCCGGCTTAACCCTACTGATATAGGTGCGTATATTTACCGTGGTCGTGTATATGCCATAACACGCAATCTTGATCGCGCCATTGCGGATTGGGAAGCAGCATTGCGATTTGATCCAAATAACAACGAAGCCAGACGATTGATTGAAATTGCAAGAGCCCAGCAACAGCTAGGCAGATAAACCAAGCTGTTGTATGACGGCTTAAATAGATTCTTTAAGGAGATTAAGATGACGAAGAAAGTTTTTGTAGTTTTGGTTTTTGCCGTTGTATTAGCGGCATTTGTAAACCCAGCACTTTGGGCTCAAAGCGAACCAAGGACAGCACAGGGTTTTCTTGACAGAGGAATGGACTACTGGAAAAATGGCGACTGGGACAGAGCAATAGCAGACTTTTCCAGAGCCATTTCTATGAACCCCGCTAATGCCCCTTTTATTGCATATGCAGTACGAGGGGATGCGTATATTGAAAAAAGAGACTTTCACAGTGCGATTGCAGATTTTACTGAGGCGATGCGGCGTGAGCCCGATGCACAATCATACGCTCAAGCGTATAGCAGACGCGGTTATGCGTACAAAGAGATAGGCGACTATGACCGGGCAATTGCGGATTATACTCGGTCAATTCAACTTCGGCCCAATGATGTATATGCCTATATTGAACGTGCCCAAGCATATTTGGATAAGAAAGATTTTAACCAAGCTATTGCCGACTTCACCCAGTCGATACGGCTTGATCCTAAGGTAATTGCTTACTTAGAGCGCGGCCTTGCGTATATGGGTAATAGAGACTATGACCGGGCTGTCGCGGACTTTGAGGCAGTATTGAGGATAAATCCGAATCATGACCAAGCAAAACAGTGGCTTGATTCAGCCAAGAAAGCGCGGGGACGGTAGAGGGAGAAGATTATGACAAAAAAAGAACACGCACAGCTAATCGAGGAACTGGAAAACAGATTAGGCCATTTACCGGAAAAACAGGATGACTATACAGCAGAAGCGGACAAATACAGTAAACAAGGCGACCATGAAAAAGCAGGGGCTATATATAATCATGTGGCAGAAGTAGTCCCGGGCAACCAAATCGCACAGAACGGAAGACTTGATGCTATTGCTGCAGATTCAAAGAAATGAGAACGCAAGCACATCGCCGACAAGTCGATGAATAAAACTTTTTAAGGAGTAAGTTATGGCAAAAACGACAAAAAAAGCAAGCGGAACGAAAAAGACAGTTGCGAAAAAAGCGCGAACTACATCGCGTCCTACTGGACGCGCTTCGACCGCAAAAAATGCAACATCAAAAGTTTCGACAAAGTTAAAAGGTCTTAACGGATCAATTAAACTTCTGGCAGGGAAAAGCGGCATGGATGCCGCTGTTTCCAAGCAACGCGGGAGTTTTGCCAAAGGCAAAACTCCAACTCGAAAAACCAGCATGGACGCTGGTTTTTCGAGACGACCCCCGAATAACCCCGATGTGCCGCAGGCAACAATCGATCAGATAAACAACATTTTGAACGATCTTAAATCCATACTTGATGATTATGCGCAGCATTTGCGGGCATTAGACCGCAAACGCCTTAACGGAGTGGGAATCAAAAAACTTGGCTTTATCGAACGCTCTTATGAATACGCTCTGGAAAATGCGGAGTTCCTCCCCCATTATTTGACCATAGATCGTTTTGGAACTGACATTCAGTATTTCATGGAGTTCCGCAGTTTGTTTGACCTGACACGGCAAATATCAGAAAAACTTTGGAACATCGTCATTCAATCTTCCGACATCGCCTACACAGACGCATTGGAATTTTACGCTTCCGTGCGTGAAGCGTCAAAACGCCGTGTCGATGCCGCCGAAACAATCCACCATGATTTATCGCAGTTTTTCAGACGGCAGAGAATGGAAACAGAAGAACCAACCGAGAAACAGGCAAAAAAAGATTTTAACGCCCTGCTTCACGGAAAGCATGACGGAAAATTGGTCATTGAAAACATCAAGCCAAAACTTTCAGGCGGTAAACGCAAATTGATTGATGAAACTTTCAGGGACAAAGCCCAGTTCAAAGTAACGAAAGAAGGCGATTTCGTTGAATAATCAACATCCATGTTGATTATTTAACGTGGAGTTTTCCCTGCGGAAAAACTCCAGCTAAAGCATACAAACAGCGGCATCCATGCCGCGGCGTTTTTTTAACAAAACCCCCAAAAACGGGATAAAAAACCTCAATCTTGAGGTATAAAACCCCGTCATTGAGGTATAAAACCTCAACGTTCGGGTATAAGACCTCAGCGTTGAGGTATAAAACCCCATCGTTGCGGTATAAAACGTCAACGCTCAGGTATAAAACCCCGACATCAAGGTATAAAACCTCAACGCTCGGGTATAAAACCCCGACATTCAGGTATAAAACCAAAACGTTGCGGTATAAAACATAATTGTTCCCATATTGAACCAAACGGACGGATTTGCTAAAATAAGAAAAAATGTCTGTGCGAGAAGGAAATATGCGATCAGTTGGAATAAATATCGGTTCAACAAGCCTTAAAATGGCGCTTTTTGAATATGACGGCTCTGTGGAAAACGGTAAGTTTGACTTTACCGGAGGTAAAGTCTTATGGAGCGCCTCTGTTCCCCATGAGGGGGATTTTGGCGCTGCGGTGCGCAAATTGCTGGCGGAGGGAAAAATCCCCGAAGGCGCTCCGGCGCTGGTAACAGGCAACGAAGGCCGCTTTATGTTCGATGTTGCCGGCACTCTTGAGCCGCTTTGCGTGGAAGCGGCGTTGCGCAGTCTCGGTCTTAAAGCTGATGCTGTTGTCAGCATGGGCGGCGAAGACCTCATCGTCTATTCGCTTGATGCTGACGGCAAAATAATCAACAATTTTTCCGGCAATAAATGCGCGTCCGGCACGGGCGAATTCCTGAAACAGCAGCTTGCCCGCATGGACATGGTTCTTGAGGATATCGACAAGGTATCAGACACCGCGAAAGTTTATCCGCTTTCAACTCGCTGTTCTGTGTTTATGAAAAGCGACTGCACCCACCGGCTCAACAAGCGTGAGGCGACAAAAGACGACATTGTGCTGTCCCTTTCGGACGTGATGGCTGTCAAGGTTATCGACTTTTTGAAAAGGGCGAAGGTAACGTCAGGGCGCGTTGTACTCACCGGCGGAATTACCCTTAACAGGCACATCATCCGCTTCATCCGTGAGAAAGCTCCGCAGATTGAATTTATCATTCCTGAAACCGCGCCGGTGTTTGAAGCTTTGGGGGCGGCGATCATGGCGCCCCAATCGGGGAGCAAACTGCCACCTGCGGGCAAACTCCTCGTACCCAATGAGATTCGGTTCGGCACTTTGGGTGCGTTACGCGATTGGAAGGACAAGGTTAAATTCTTTGAAAAGCCGGACGGTAAGGTTCGCGCGGATCGTGTATACATTCTGGGTGTTGACGGCGGTTCCACAACCACCAAGGCGTGCCTGGTTGATGTTGAAACCGATGAAATAGTCGCGAGCCACTACGGGCGCACCCACGGCGATCCTGTGAAAGCATTAAAAGAGTGCCTTGAAAACATTCAGAAAAAAATAGTTGCCGACACCGGCGGTAAAAAGCTCGACATAAGGCTTGTGGCTACCACAGGTTCCAGCCGTGAGATACTCGGCGTGTTTCTGGAAACTCCGGGGGTATACAACGAGATCATCGCCCATTCTGTGGGAACGACATTTTTTGCCAAGGACGTTGAAACGATCTTCGAGATCGGCGGGCAGGACGCTAAGTATGTGCTGTTGAAAAACGGAGTGCCCATTGATTATGCGATGAACGAAGCTTGCTCAGCCGGGACAGGCTCCTTCCTTGAAGAATCCGCAGCAGGCGACCTCTCGATACACAGCGCGAAGGACATCGGTCCCATCGCGTTAGACGCAAATGCGCCCTGCAAATTCGGAGAACACTGTTCGGCGTTCATCAACAGCGACATTCGCAAGGCGGTGCAGCAGGGTGCGGGCAGGGAAAATATCACCGCCGGAATTGTGTGTTCAATCGTTGCGAATTACCTTAACCGCGTGGTAGGCAACCGCACCATCGGCGGAAAGGTCTTTTTGCAGGGAGGTGTCGCAAAGAACCCGTCTGTGCCTCTGGCATTCGCAATGCTCCTCAATAAAGAAATTCTTGTTCCCCCTTCACCGGAACTCATGGGCTGTTTTGGCGTAGCGTTACTCGCAAAACGCAAACACGCCGATGGTTTGCTTGAAGAGCAAAACATCATAATCGAAGACATCGTTAACCGAGAGATTGGCTATGAAAAGATTTTTTCCTGCAACGCCTGCGAAAACCTCTGCCCGATACAGGTTCTCAATGTAAACAACCACAAGTACATGTTCGGCGGCAGGTGCAACAAGTACACAAATATGCGCAAGCATGTCAAGGACGTGCCTGTTTTTGATTATGTCGAGAAACGCCAGAAGATGCTGTTTGAAGAATATGCGGCACCAGGGAGCAGTGAGCAGGGAGCAGTGAGCAGGGAAAGAAGAACATATACTGTCGGTATCCCCCGAGCTTTCTCCGTACACACGCTCTATCCACTGTACTCCTGGTTTTTCCATGAACTTGGGATTAAAACATTTCTTTCTACCGAGGTGGCGCATGAGGGAGTTGCCCGCGCGGAATCTACCTACTGCTTCCCGGCAGAGATTGCGCATGGCGCGGTGCAGGACTGCCTCGACAAGGGCGCGGACTATGTGCTCTTGCCCCATTTCCGGGACATGCCCTCTTATGAGGACGAAGTTCACGCCAACTTTTGTCCCATAACGCAGGCGCTTCCTTATTACATCGAAAAGGCATTCCCCGACATCGACAAAAACCGCTGGCTGCCGCTTGTTGTCAGTTTCAAATTTGGCGAAGCCAAAGCGCTGGAATTATTCTGCGAAATGACCAAGAGGCTTGGCATTGACGAAGCCGAGACAGAGGCAGCTTTCAAAACAGCATTGTCCAAACAGCAGGCGTATTTTGACGCTGTGCATAAAATGGGAAACGAAGCGCTGGAAGAGGCGCGCAAAGCGGATCGGCCTGTCATCGCCACATTGGGGCGTCCCTACAACGCATTTACTCCAGAAGCGAACATGGGCATCCCGCGTAAGTTCACCACGCGCGGTTACTCAATCGTTCCCTTCGATATCCTCCCCTTCCACGATGAAGAGATTTTTCCGAACATGTACTGGTACTACGGCCAGCAGGATGTAAAGGCTGCGAATCTGTTAAAAAACGAAGATAACATTTATCTTACCTTTATCAGTAATTTTTCATGTGCGCCTGATTCTTTCATTCTCCACTATGTCAAATGGGTGATGGGGCAGAAGCCCTTCCTCGTGCTGGAGCTTGATTCCCATACCGCCGATGCCGGTGTGGATACCCGCGTTGAAGCGTTCCTCGACATCATTGACGGATACCGCTCAAAGAAAAGCGAGCTTGAGGCTGAGCGTTTTGATAACGGTTGGCGTTTCATTGCGGAAAGACAGACTGGCGCCAAAGGCGCTGGAAATTTTGACCTCCGCATTGACAATGTCAAAACCGGCGAGAGAATTCCCATTGTAGGGAACAAGCGGGTGAAGGTGCTGCTCTCCAACATGGGCGCGATTTCCACCGAATACATGGGCGCGGCAGTTCGCAGCCAGGGTATTAGAGCGGAAGCTCTGCCTGTCGCCACCGGCAAGACGATTCAGATTGCGCGCTCTCACGCTTCGGGAAAAGAGTGTGTCCCAAGCCACCTTGTTTTGGGCAGCGCACTGGAATTCTTTTTCAGCGACAGGTACCGCAAGGACGAACTGTACCTGCTCTTTGTTCCCATCACAACCGGCCCATGCCGCACCGGACAGTATTATGTGTATTACGAGAATCTGTTCCGTGACATGAAACTTGAAAATGTGGTGGTCTTTATCCTTTCGGCGGATAATTCCTACACAGAGCTTGGTCCCGGTTTTGCCAAAGAAATGTGGAAGGGGCTTGTGCTTTCCGATTACCTTAAAGATATTCAGTGCGCGCTCAAGGCGACCGCTGTAAATCCGGTTCAGGCGCAGGCTGAATTTGAAAAATCATGGCGCAGGATTATGCACGCTGTTGAACATAATCCCAAAAACCTCTGGAAGGAATTGAAACATGTTGCGCGTGATGTGAAAAAAGTTCCGTTAAAACGAAAACTAACAGACTGCCCGCGTGTGCTTGTTGTAGGTGAAATCTATGTGCGCCGTGATGACTTTGCCGTAGGAGAGTTGACAGACCTTTTAAGCGAGCGCGGCATTGTCGTTAAAGTCGCCGGTATTTCGGAGTGGATTCACTACCTTGATTTTGTCCGCGAGTATGCTCTCAAAAAATTGATCAAATTGCAAAAACCAGGAAAGCGGCTTTTTTCCCAGCCGTGGAAAGACCTTAAAAAACTTCAGATTGAAGAATGGTGGAAACATTCAGTAGAAAAAAAAGTCCTTTCGATATTGAAACCTACGGGGTTAATCCCGGAAACGCCGCACGATATGCGCCATATAATGAAGTACACCCAGAAACATTTTGTAAATCTTGAACTCAATTCCGAAATCGCGGTTTCTTCCGGTTCGGCGGCGGCGGCAATGGATGCGGGTTTCTCAGGGATAGTGAACATCAGCCCCTTCGCCTGCCTTATCGGGCGGGTAATTGAGGGGCTGTTTACTCCCTGGGCGCGGGAACGCAATTATCCGATTCTTTCGGTGGAAGTGGACGGCAACCTCCTGCCGCCCAATATCGTTAACAAGCTTAATATCTTCATGGTGAATGTGCTGCGCTTCAAGGAAGGCGGCGATATTTCAACATTGGTGGATAAAGCACAAACTGCAACGGAGTTTCCCGCGCAGAACAGAGATTCACAATGAACAGA
Source organism: Treponema sp. (assembly GCA_031256035.1). Taxonomy (GTDB): domain Bacteria; phylum Spirochaetota; class Spirochaetia; order Treponematales; family Breznakiellaceae; genus WQXQ01. The sequence goes on from JAIRRJ010000120.1 coordinate 8,216, forward strand.
CTTGATAAATGCGTAAATTCCCTTTTGGAAAATTACGAAGCGTACGGAATGGTAAATCATTCAGGCGGCGCAAATCTTCCCGGCAGAGAAAGTATTGACAGTATTGTGCGGGGGCTTGATGAACTGCTTTTCCCCGGTTTTCTGGAAAATGTTTTAACAGACCGTGAAAATTTGCGCATAATAACCGGCGAAAAAGTAAACAATCTTGCGCGGGTGATGATCCGCGAAGTTGAAAAAAGCCTTGCCTTTTCTGTGCGGCTGGGAGTTTTGAACTGCGGTCACGGAGGCTGCCGGGCTGTAGCCGGATTGGTGGTGGACGAATTCTTTGAAGAGCTGTCAAAAATCAGAATCATTCTTTCAAAAGACCTTGAAGCAGCTGTCCGCGGAGACCCCGCCGCCATCAGCGCCGATGAAGTGATCCTGTCCTATCCGGGGTTCTGGGCAATCGCCGTACACAGGATGGCGCACTTTTTCTGGACGCGCCAAGTCCCACTCATTCCACGAATGATGAGCGAGCTTGTCCACGGCCGTACGGGCATAGATATTCATCCCGGCGCGGAAATAGGCGAAGCATTTTTTATCGATCACGGTACGGGCATCGTCATAGGCGAAACCGCGATTATAGGGAAAAATGTTAAACTCTATCAGGGCGTTACCCTCGGGGCGCTTTCGGTAAAAAAAGAAGAAAGCGGCCGCAAGCGCCATCCCACCATCGAAGACGATGTAACAATTTACGCCAACGCTACGATTCTCGGAGGCCAGACCGTCATCGGCAAAGGTAGCGTCATCGGCGGCAGCGTGTGGATCACAGAATCAGTCCCCCCGGGCAGCAAGATTTATCTGAGAGCAGGGGCGCAGTTGGGCGCGGCGAATTCCGCAGGCTCATAAAATGAAAAAAAAATCTGCCTTTGCGGCGATTGTAGGCCGTCCCTCGGTGGGAAAGTCCACGCTCCTTAACAAAATGTGCGGCGAAAAGGTAGCCATTGTCAGCGCAGTGCCGCAGACCACGCGGAACGCGATACGGGGCATTGTCAACCGCGAACAGGGGCAGCTTGTCTTTGTTGATACTCCGGGGCGGCACAATTCGGAAAAAAAGTTTAACAAAAAACTGATGGAAGTATCCAAACGCGCCCTCGACGAGAGCGATCTTGTTCTGTATGTTTTGGACGCTAGTCGCGCTCCCGGCGCCGAAGAAGAGGAAGTCGCCGCCCTGCTTGTGCCGCTTGCGGAAAAAACCATCGCCGCCGTCAACAAGATGGACGCCCCCGGCGCCGATTTTAACCGCGCCAAAGAATTTCTATCACTGCGGCTGCCCGCTCTTTCAAACGAACATTGTTTCGCTGTTTCCGCAAATACGGGGCAGGGTATAGAAGAGCTGCTCTCCGCGTTATACGCCATAGCGCCGGAGGGCGATATTCTCTACGGCGAAGAATATTACACAGATCAGGAGGTAGATTTCCGCATTGCTGAAATTATCCGTGAACAGGCAATCAACCGCCTGTATCAGGAATTGCCCCACTGTCTGTATGTGGAAGTGGCAGACAGCGAATTTACCGAAGGTGACCCCGGTAAACTATGGGTGCGGGCATTTATCATCGTGGAACGTGAGTCCCAGAAAGGCATGGTAGTCGGTAAGGGCGGCGAAATAATCAAGGCGATACGTCTTGCCGCGCTCAAAGAAATACGGCGCATCTTCGACTGGAAAGTAGAACTTGATTTACGCGTTAAAACCGGCAAGGACTGGCGGCACAAGGATCACACCCTGCGCCGCCTCATAGACCGATAGTAATAAATCCGTCTATTTCAGCTAACAAATCACTGTAACTGTCCGTACAGCGGAGATCGGCGCAGTCTTTTCTGATTGCCTCAGGTGCGCGGAACAGGCAGCCGCTGTCAGCTTCGCGGATCATTTCAAGGTCATTGAACGAATCTCCTGCGGCAAAGACGCGCATATTCATCGACTTGAAAGCCTTTACTGCTTCGCGTTTTCCGTTCTGCTGCCTTAGACTGTAGCCCGTAACAGAGCCGTTATCCGCAATTTTAAGCATATTGCAAAAAAGTGTTGGCCATGAAAGTTTCGCCATGAGGGGTTTCGCGAACTGTTCAAAAGTGTCCGACAGAATCACAAGCTGGGTTCTTTCCTGCACGGTGCGGGTAAACTTAAGCGCTCCGTCAAGCGGCTCCATGCCGGATATTACCCGCTGTATGTCCGCAAGTTTCAGATTGTTTTTTTTCAGCAGATCAAGACGGAACTTCATCAATTTATCGTAATCAGGCTCGTCCCTTGTGGTTCTTCGCAATTCGGGGATTCCTGTCGCTTCTGAAAACGCAATCCAGATTTCTGGAACCAGCACCCCTTCAAGATCAAGGCATACCATGTGCATGGAAAAATAATATCACAAAGCGGGAATATTTATCAATTATGTGGTATAAACAGGCATGACGAAACTGGAAATCCACAATCCGTTTAACGCACCTGTTTATCATGAAGAAACCGTTACCAGCACCATGGATGTTTCGCGGGAGCTTGCCGCGAGCGGAGAGCCACACGGAACTGTTATTGCCGCTGATTTTCAGGAAAAAGGAAGGGGGCGCATCAGGGACAGAAAATGGGAAATGGAAAGAGGAAATCTCCCCTTTACCATCCTGCTGCATTATCCACGTATCGAAGAAATCCCGCAGGCGCTGACCCTTCGCGCCGGCCTTGCCGCAGCTCTAGCAATTGAAGATTTTTGCCCTTCGCTGAAAAATACCGTGATGATCAAATGGCCGAATGATTTATTTATCGGCTCAAAAAAAACAGCGGGGATTCTTTGCGAGGCAGATGGTGGCAATGTGCATATCGGTATCGGGATTAATTTTGCGCAGAAACTTTTTCCCGATCACCTGCGGGAAAAGGCGACCAGCATCGCACTTGCTGCGGGCAGGGATTTTTCTCCTTGTGATCGATTAAGGCTGCTGGAAAGAGTCCTTGTCCGTCTTCATGCTGAACTGGAGACCGCAGGCTGGAGAGAACGCCTTCAGCAGCGGCTATACAAAAATGGCGAACAGGTTGTTTTTGTTGAAGGCGCCGCCGGTTCAAAAAATTCGATAACAGGCTGCCTTGCGGGTATTGGTGAAGGCGGGGAACTTTTGATTGTACCCGATGGAGAAAGGGAAGAGCGGTGTTTTATTACCGGAGAACTGCTATAATTAGACGGAAGCAGCAGCTCAAGGAGTGATAGACTGACATGATAAAGAATATTTTAACTGCGGTTTTGCTATTGGCGGTATCTTTGCTGTCTTTTGCCCAGACAAGCGATGAGGTAGTGTTGCTGTTAAATGACATTGAAGAGCGAGTTACAAAGTTTGGTTATCAAGTTTTCTCCATAGAAGAATTCAATTTCGGCATACCTGGCGGCAAAAACTGGTTAATTGAGTGGGAGGGCAGCAGAGGGCAGATATACCCGTTTATATATGTCGTTGACGTTGTATCCAGGGAGATAAAGTTTTGTGAGCAAATGGGATTAAGCGAAAAGGGCGATGTTCACCCTCTTGCCCCGCATTTTGAAAGCCTGCCGGGGCGTACTGTTGGCAGATGGGTTTTTCAGGTTGGCGATTTTAACGGCGAGGGGTTTGACATGATGTTGGATTTTAATATAGGAACCGGAGGCCCCTCTGTTTATATTTCCGGTTATGATCCGCAGACAGGCGAGATAAGAAATTACTTCGGCGGTACCTTCGATAGCAAATACGACAAGGGGCCTCCTGTCAGGTTTATAGAATACAAGGGAATGCAGGGGTTTATGCTGCTTAGGGGCACCGGGTATGTAGTGCCCGGAGGCGAGGGCTGGGTTCCTGACCCGACCCCCTCATGGGCCGGGAAATGGTTCTTTTACACATGGGATAAGGAACAGCGCAAATTTGTGGAGATAGAGGAAGTAAATGAAGACGGTACGGAAATAGAACGGCCTGTCTCCGATCCGGTTGTAACAGCGGAAGCCGCGCCTGTTTCCGAAGCCTTGCCAGCGGCAGTTCCCGCGCATGAAACAGCAAACGCCGAAACAAGCCCGATGCCCTTATGGGCATGGTTTGCGATTATCGGCGGGGCGGTTGTCGTTGTTGGCGGCGTGGTAGTGTTTGTTGCAAAGCGGAAAAAATAACAGGCTTGGTGATAGTGAATTAGGCTTCGTGTGAACTCTTCTTGCGATTATTTTTCTTTCCCGCTACACTGTTCACATGTTGGACTACAAATTTATCGTGGAAAATCTGACGGCGGTGATGGCGAATATTACCGACCGTTTTATGAAAGCCGATGCCGAAAAAGTGGCGCGCCTGTACTCAAGGCGGACTGAACTTACCACCCATCTTCAATCATTGCAGCAGAAGCGGAATGCCAATGCCGAGGCTATGAAAGGGAAGGGCGGCAAACCTCAGCTTGATCTGAATGAACGGAACGCCCTTATCGAAGAAGGGAAAAAGCTAAAAGAAGAGATTGCCGCCGCGGAGAGCGAACTGGCGGCGGCAGAAAAAGAACTTGATGCCGAAGCGCGGAAGATTCCCAACATGGCGCATCCTGCAGCTCCTGTGGGCAGGGAGGACAAGGACAACCTCGAAGTGAAGCGTTCCGGGACAGTGCCCCAATTCAATTTTGAGCCTGCCGATCATGTAAAGCTGGGGCAGGAACTGGATATTATCGACTTTGACGCCGGCACAAAGGTGTCAGGCACCAAATTTTACTATTTGAAAAATGAGGGAGTTTACCTCGAACTTGGCCTTGTCCGTTATGCGCTTGATATTCTGCAAAAGAAGGGTTTTACTCCGTTTATCACCCCCGACATCGCGCGTGAAGAAATACTCGAAGGTATCGGGTTTAATCCGCGCGGGGCTGAGTCCAATGTGTACACGCTGGAGGGCGAAGACGCCTGCCTTGTCGGAACTGCCGAAATTACCCTGGGCGGCTACTATTCCAACACCATTCTCGCCAAAGAAAAACTTCCCCTGCGCATGGCGGGTCTTTCCCACTGTTTCAGACGCGAGGCAGGCGCAGCCGGTCAATTTTCCAAGGGGCTTTACCGCGTACACCAGTTCACTAAACTGGAAATGTTCGCCTACTGCCTGCCAGAAGATTCGGAACGTCTCCACGATGAACTACGCTTGATTGAAGAAGAAATTTTTGAAGGGCTTAACATTCCTTTCAGGGTGGTGGATACCTGCACCGGCGACCTTGGTGCTCCCGCCTACCGCAAGTGGGACCTTGAAGCATGGATGCCGGGAAGAAACAACGGCGAATGGGGAGAGGTTACATCAACTTCAAACTGCACTGATTATCAGGCACGCCGGCTTAACATCCGCTTCAAAGACGATGACGGCAAAAATAAATTTGTCCACATGCTTAACGGCACGGCGATTGCCGTCTCCCGCGCCATCATCGCTATTCTGGAAAATTTCCAGCAGGAAGACGGCTCGGTGCGGCTGCCTCGTGCGTTGGTTCCTTACTGCGGCTTTGATGTGATCAGGAGGAAGTAGGTCAATCCTTTTCTGGAAATTATTTATACATCCTTCGGTCTTAAATCCTGCACCCTTACCGCCTTGCCTTCCGGGACGGGCAGCGATCCGCTTTCATGAAGCTCCACGCGCGGGCTGATTGAGATTGACGCCTGAAGGGTAGCTTTGATTTTATCTTTCAGCGCGTTGAGGGGGCGGGAGTCGTCCATGAAAATATCCGGCATTATTTCTGTTTTAACTGTCAGCTTGTCGAGCGCTCCGTCTTTTTCAACCACGATGAGGTAGTTGTTGCCAACTTCTTTCATCCCCATGATCACTTCTTCGATCTGGCTGGGGAAGACATTCACGCCGTTGATGATAAGCATATCGTCGCTTCGCCCTGTGATGCGGCGTATGCGGCGGTGGGTTCTGCCGCAGGCGCATGGTTCAGTGTAAAAAGATGTGAGGTCGCGGGTGCGGTAGCGGAAGAGGGGCGTTGCTTCACGGCAAAGGATGGTGAGAATTAGCTCGCCCCTTTCTCCGTCTTTGACAGGTTCCAGTGTATCGGGGTTGACGATTTCCGCGATATAGCCGTCCTCCCAGATGTGCATTCCTTCTTTGCACTGGCACTCAAAGGCGACTCCGGGGCCGTTCATTTCCGAAAGGCCGTAAGAATTATATACGTCAATTTTTAACAGACCTTCGATGCGTTTACGCGTGTCTTCGGAATACGGTTCGGCTCCGGCGAAGGCGCATTTGATGGAGAGGGTTTCTCTTTTAACACCGGCTTCCCTCATTTTGGATTCAACGTGAAGGAGGAAGCTCGGCGTTGCGTGTATGACGGTTGTTCCGAAATCCTGCATCAGCTTGAATTGCCTTGCGGTATTTCCCGCGCCCGCAGGGATCACTAACATTCCCACTTCTTCGCCGCCCTGATGCAGCCCAAGACCGCCTGTGAAAAGGCCGTAGCTTATCATGTTCTGGAACACATCGCTCCTGCCGCAGCCGGTTCCGTAAATACAGCGCGCCATGTAAGTCGCCCACCGTTTGATGTCATCGCGGCTGAAATAAATGGTGGTGGGAATTCCCGTGGTGCCGCTTGAGGCGTGCAGCCTTACAACATCATCTTTCGGAATGCTTAAAAACCCGTAGGGGAAACCGTCCCTTAGATCGTTTTTTGTGGTAAAAGGAATCCTTTTAAGATCGGAAAGAGTTTTTATATCATCCGCAGAAGTGATGCCCGCCTTTGCAAGCCGCTCTTTATAAAAAGTAGTCCGCAATGCATTTACGATTGCGGCTTTTAATTTTTGAAGCTGCAAAGACTCAAGATCGCCTCTGGGCATCTTTTCAATTTCAGGCTGCCAGTATTGAAAGTTCATTGAACCGCCTCCTGCCCCAGTTTGAAAGCCTTTGCGTTGGCCTGCGCGACTGCGGCGTCCTTTTTTGAGAAAACAGCGGCGATTGTTTTTTCAAGGCTTTGCGCCTTTACCGGCAGAAAACATGAAGCCGCGCCTACGAGGACTGTGTTCACCGCTTTGGCAAGCCCAGCTTCTTTCGCAAGCCGCGAAGCTTCCACAAGCCTGTATTTGGGAAGACGCTTTATAACAGAAATAATCCCGTCAAGATCGGGGTAATTCGTAATATTGACAAACGGATCGGAGGCGGCGACAAGCGCGCCCTCCGGCTTCAACCATGACAGATAACGCAGGCTTTCAAGGGGTTCCATGGATACAATAAGGTCTGCGCCTCCCTTTGGAACAAGGTCGCCTGAGATTTTACCGCTTGCTATGCGCAGATGAGCCAGAACCGCTCCCCCCCTCTGCGCCATGCCGTGCACCTCGGATTGGCGCACCGAAAGCCCTTCGTCCACCGCCGCGAGGGCTATAATCGCCGCTACTGAAAGCACTCCCTGCCCTCCGACTCCTGCAAGAATTACATCGCACTTCATGGGGATAGTGTATCGCGAAAAGAAAAAAGAGAAAAGATAAGGGAGAGAAGATTTCCTCTGCGTACTCCTCGTGGTAAATTACTCATTAATTTGCGTTTCGATTTACCACAATCATATCCGACCGGCGCAGAGAACGGAGTACTTCGACAGAAGAAAAATAACGGTTTCGGCCTATCATGCTGACTTCATCCCCATACCGGAAACTGTTGTCCTTCCAATCGCTGGGAAGAGGATCGTGAATCACAAAATATTCGCCGTTAAGGGAATAACCTTTAATGACAGCGTAATGCCCAACGGATTCATTGTAGTATGTTCCGAACATATCTGTTGCGGGATTCAAGCGGGAGGCTGTTAGCCCGCCGGTGTGAAAGAGAATGATGGCGATACCTCCCGAATCAATAACGTCTATGATATTCTGCACCGATCGCAGGGGCACGATTGATGCCTGTAGTTCCTGACCTTTGATGACCTTAATGAGTTCTTCAAAACTGACAGCCCCGTTTCCCTGCCATCCTACTTCATCGCGTACTCGTGACACGGGGAAGCCCCTGGATGTCCCCCAGCTTATAGCCATGGAAGCCGAGGCGGGGCCGCAGTTGGAAGACGTCCCGGTGTTGAACTGAGTCTGGTACCAGTCGAAATTCTCGATCTCACTGTCGGCATGCCTGCTTGCTATGGGGCTTACAAAAATTGAGTAACACTGTTCCCTGCCTCTTTCCCGGCGGACAGTAAAACCGTAGTACCCGGGTTTTCGGAAACTAATTTTTGTAAGAAACTGATCAGATTCGAAATCCAAAGGCGCCGCGTCTACAGCCGCGTATCCGGCAACGGCGCTGACAGTTCCTTTTATAATAAACTGTTCGTCAGGAGAGGAAAGAGTTATATATTTTACCGTACTATCTTCGAATTCCTGTTCGTCAAAGATAATCGTCAAATCGTCTTCAAAAGCCGCGCCATCCTGTCCGTTAAAACTATTTGTCTGCCTTGAATTTCCCTTCATCACAATGGCTATAATAATTATTGTCACAATACTCGCGGTTATCACCGCCAAAATCACTGCGTTTCGCATAGTGTTCCGCTGTTTTAAATGTTTTTCCACAAAATTGCTCCTTGTTTTGCTGATACTCTGATTATGATGGTACTATTAATGGTGCCTCCTATGATACCACCGAAGACGCTAAAGATGACCTAGCTCTTGCAATATGGAACTGTATGTGCTAACGTTGTTAAAATGACTGCTGTACGAAAAATAGTTGATTCAAACTCTTTAACTGGTATTTTTGATTTGCCCATCGCTTTGCAAAATAGAAAAGTTGAAGTGGTTCTGTTTCCGGTGGAAGAAACAGATGAAATACCAGCTTCGACAAGACAAAAAACGTTGCGGATGACCATGGCGCAGGTTGAAGAATGGGCGAAAGCACCTGAAATACAGAATCTGGTGGGCATTCTCAAAGGGACAGATTTACCGGAAAATGTGAACATACACGATATTCGCGGACAGCGGCTTGCGGAAAAATATAACGCATGAAAGTCTTGATTGATGCCAATGTAGCTCTTGATGTGCTTCTGGAACGGCAGCCTTTTTGTACTGCGGGAGTACAAGTGCTAGGTCTGTCGAAAGGAGGGGTTGAACTCTTCCTCTCAGCTTCCACCATAACCGACATATACTACATAATTCGCCGTGAACGGAAAAGCAAAGAAATTGCCGCAGCCTCACTTAAAAATATACTGGCAAGCGTTGATATTGCCGATGTAACCGGCAGTGTAATCCGCCGCGCCATCGGTCTTGAGTGGGGCGATTTTGAAGACGCGGTACAATATGTTGCCGGAGAAAATATCACCGCAGATTATATTGTTACCCGCAACGCCAGTGATTTTATTACCGCCGCTATACCTATAGTTACTCCCGATGAATTGTTGAAAATAGTTACCGGGAACAATAATGCGTAAGAAATGTTATTTCTACAATTAGCGCCGGGTATCGTTTTACTGGCAGCAGGTATTGCTATTATCATAATTGCCCATCAAGGAAAAAAGACAAAAACGGACGTAGCCTAACCCGCGATTGTCACCGTTGGCGTTTACCTCTCATTCAGCGAAGGCTAATGACTCTGCAGCCCATTGATTCAGAGATTTACCGCTTGCCTCCGCCTTCATGGCTATTTCCGCATGCAATTCCGGTGAAACACGAAGCATAACCTTTCCTGAATAAGGGCGTTTGGATGAGATGTTTTCTTTTTCGCATTTTTCCAGATAATCATCGACAGCTTCCTTAAATCCGGCGCACAAATCGCTCACATTTTTGCCGTGGAAGCCAACAATGTCTTTTATGCCGGCAATATGGCCTACAAAACACTTGTCTTCGTCGCTGTATTCAATACGAGCGGCATATTCCCTGTATTGCATAGTTCTCATGCTGTTACTCCCATGGCTTCCAAAATTAATGATGGGACAAAATGTTATCATGTCAAGAGGGATCACATTAGGTAACAGTCGGTCATACCAGCGGGTCATTCTACCCCCGTTACCTAATCCTCTGGCTAACGTTTTCTGGTGCTACAACGTTTAGTATTTATACATCAACACCCTTCGGGTGCGGTTATCTGTTGTGGCGCTGGAACGTGTAGAATTTGTTTATCAACACTCTGTGAGTGCGGTCAATTGTTCCCCCGCTGTTGCCGTGCCATTTCAATATTCCGCCTGGCATCGGCATTATTCGGATCAATCTGCAACACTTCTTCCCAGTCTGCAATGGCCTTGTCATATTCACCTTTTTGGGCATATGCAATGCCCCGGTTGTTTAGGGACATGGCATCGTTTGGCCTGATCCTAATTGCTTCGTTAAAGTCTGTAACGGCTCGGTCAAGGTTACCCTTCCTACCATATGCATTGCCACGATTATAGAAGGCATGGCGATTTTCTCTTATCGTTAATTCGGCAGACCAGTCTGTAATGGCTAGGTCAAGATCACCTTTTACGGCATACGAAAATCCACGATTGTGAAGGGTATCGGCATCAACTGGATTATTTTTAAGCACGGCAGTAAATTCTGCAATGGCCCGGTCATAGGTATAACCTCCAACAGCTTGATCATAGTCGCCATACACATTACCACGAAATGAATAAGCCCCAGCGTAATTTGGCTTTTGCTTTGGAGGTTCAGTAGGCTTTGGCGTGGACGTTGCCGGTTGTGGCGTTATTCTTAGCTCTTGCTTTGGCGACTCAACTGCTTTTACTGGTATTATTTCGGTTGCCTGCGTCGCTTCCAGTTGAAGCACAATTACAGGCGCCACAATAATTTCCCCTTCATTATCCGGCAATTTTACCGCCGCCTCAGAACTTACGTTGATACTACCTGTTACGGGTTGCCCGCTGTTTGTTGCCGGTTCTTGTTTACTACAGGCACAGACAATCAGTGCCAAAACCACGATGCCCAACACCATCAATTTTCTACTCATATTTTTCTCCTTATTTCTATTCATAGCTATCTGTCCAATACCACGGCCGCCGTTGCCTTGCATTTTCAATGTACTGTTTGGCACGATGATTCGGATCAATGCGTAACACAGCTTCATAGTCCTTGATGGCTTGTTTATAGTTTCCCATATCATGATACACTTCTCCACGGCTGCACAGCGTGTCAGCATCATTGGGCTCGATCTTGAGCACTGCGGTATAGTCCGCGATTGCTTGTTTATCTTTTCCTTTTACAAAATACGCATCACCACGACTACGCAGTACATCAGCACTCTTCGGATTTATCTTGAGTGCGGCAGTATAATCAGCGATTGCTCGCTGATAATCGTTTTCCCTATAATCATTATCTTCTTCATATCTCTCGGAATATCTCTCGTAATACGCTTTGCCACGATTGTACAAGGTGTCAAAGTCCAGTTGTATTTCGAGAGCTGCGGTATAGTCTGCAATGGCTAAGTCAAATCTTTTATTTAGGTAATATAATTTGCCACGATAAATCAAAGTCAGATAGTCGTCAGGTTTTATCATTAATGCAAAGTCCAAGTACTCCATGGCCATGTTATAATAGCCTTTTATGGCAAACACAATGCCCAAGTCTCTCCAGACATTGACATCATAATTATTGATTTTAAGCGCGGCGTTTAAGTCTGCGATAGCCAAATCAATATCGTCTTTTATAAGGGCATACACATTGCCTCGGTTATTAAGGGCCATGGTATAATCTGGATCTATGCTGAGCGCCACGGTAAAATCTGCTATAGCCTGATCACGTCCGCTAAGATTGTTCTTTGCGATATGCGCAATTCCGCGATTGTTAAGGGCAACGGCATGATCCGGCTTAATTTTAATCGCGTCTGTAAAATTCGCGATGGCTTTATCCCAGTCACTCTTTAATAAATAAGCAGTACCACGCCAGAAATATCCTTCAGCCAATTCCTTTATTGCCAGCGCCCTGTCAAATTCTCGTAACGCTTTATCGTATTTTCCTGCCCTCAAAAGGTCTTCTCCACGGTTCAAGTGTGCCAAAGCTTTTTCCGATATTACCGGAGCATTAACACCATCCAAAGGCCTCATAACACTTGCCAGCACCGTGTCATTGGGATGTATCCGTGTTTCATACATTGAAAGGATTTTAGCTGTCTCTACGTCCAATGCCCGCAGACGCAGTTGGCTGAAACCGGCAAAGCGGGTGAAGGAACCGGTGATCATTACCTTTGCGCCCAGATAGTGCCCTATGCCCACAGCGGATTCATCGCTTACAAGACCGGACATCTGGAATTTATGCTCCGCGTTCAATACCGCAAGAAACGTTTTGTTCCGTTCCACCACATCGAATTTACCGCCGTTAACAAAGTGCATTAACAGTTCATCGGTGATGAAATCCGATACTTCGCTTAAAGGGGCATCAAGACCGGTAACGGCTATTACAGCTTTTTTGCCGCCGGATTGACCCGAAACCTGCGAACTTACGCCCGCCGCCGCTGCCGCAAGGGCTTGCTCAAGGGACACAAGGTTTGAAATATCCGCAGGCTTACCGCCTGAAGCGCAGCCGCCAGCGAGAACTAACAACATTAATAATAACAAACTGTACTTCACTTTTTTCATTTCTCCTTTTGTTTTTTTTACTCCGGCATAATAGAGCCTGTTATGTACCCATAACCAACCCTGTTATGCCTGCATAAATGAGGCTGTTATGCCCCCATAACTAAGGCTGTTATGCCGACATAACTAAAGCTGTTACGCCGGCATAACATTAACCTATTGCTTCACATCAGCCTTTTACAGCCGTTACAGTAAAGTCGGAGCGCATGTCCCTCATTTTTTTGAGGATAGCCGCCCCGTTTTTCGCAGAACTCTGCGTGTTCACCACAAGCTGGTACGACTTGCCCTCCGTCAAGTCAGGCGGGACAAGGATTTTAAGCGTCCTCGGCTCGTTCACCGCGATTACCGTAGCTTCCGTGGGAACCCCTGATGGCGGCTTGAAGAACACCGCCGCCTTGTTCGGGTTGCCTGCGGCTGTTTCCAGCTTTAGCCCGAACCCGTGGATCGTGAGGATGTTCCCCATAGTCGCCACCTCGTCCACAAGCCCTGTCGCTTCGTCAGTAGCCTCGGCTATTAAGCCTTCGGTACTGTCAAAGCCGTCAAAGATCGTGTTGATGTGCTCCTTTAGGTACTTGCGGAAATTGTTGCTGACCTGAAGCCGCGCTACAGGGTATACGTTGCTGGGCAGATGCGTTTCAGAGCCGTCGTACTCACCGGGGATACGGATGCGCAGGTTAAACAAAGGTGTTTTGATCTTGTAGCCGTCCGCCGCAAGATAACCCATAAGTTTCATGCCCGATATCATACCCTCCTCGATGATCTTCGGGCTTGTTGCGATGTTATATACGGCAGCTTTGCTGGCGATACCGTGGCTGTCCAGTTCCGGCTGGAGTGCGGCTTTCAGGTTGTACGGTTTCTTAGCTTCCGGCAAGAAAGCATGAACAAACCTGACAGCGACGTTGTGCATGATGTCTTTTACGTCAAAATCGAGTGCCAT
>JAIRRJ010000012.1 GCA_031256035.1 Treponema sp.
GCGCCCACGCATAATCGCTTTTTACTTTTTCCTTCAGCTCTTCTTTCTTTTTGGTGGCTTTCAGTACCCAGATATGGTTTTTGGACAATGTTTGAAGCGCGTCTACCGCCATTTTAAGCGACATTGTATGATCGCGTTTTTTCGCAAAATCTATGCGAATCTCATCTCCGTGTATGGCGGCAATGCGTCCTACACCCCATGTTCTGTGATACACAAAATTGCCCTTATCAAAAGCGATGTGCTTTTCAAAATCGGAGATGGCTTTATGAACGTCGCGGTAATTTTGCGAAAGGTTTGATATGCGGACATATTCTTCAAGCTGGCTGTGTTCTGCGTATTTTTTCCTGAAACATTCGATTATTTCCCGCCGCCCGTGAACATCCTTTTCATCATACAACAGCGTAATTTTAAGGATGTTTATCGCGGTTTCAACATCTATCTCCTTGTATTTGGCGTACAATTCCTTCAGAAGCACTACCGCTTTATCTTCACTTATGCTCTTTGCAATTTTTTTCTGAATGTGCAGGAAAAAATCAATATCTTCGACATCCAATTTCAGGAGTCTTTCCCACATCTCCTTTACATTGGCAAAGTGCGCTTTATTGATGTAGCGGTGAAGCGCCTTTTTGTAATAATCAATTGCGGATTCAAGGTTACACTGTTTTTCATAATGCTCCGCCAACGCTTTGGCAAGATCGGCTTCCTCAAAATCTACTTTGACAAGCCTTTCCCATACGCTGTAAACAAGCTCTTCTTCGTTGTCATTTTTATGACAATCGGCCAGAGTACGCAGGGCGAATTTTGATTCTCCGTAATCAAGGATGCGTTCGCAGAGATATTTTACAATGCTCCATTTGTGGTTATCCAAAAAAATTGAAACAAGATTAATCATCGCAGAATCGTCAATGATCTGGCGGGAAAGGGCGACCATGCCTGAAAGGTACAGGGCGATAATACTGTTCCTGGTATGAGACAGGTGATCATCGCAATTCTTTTTAAGTTCGTCGACTGCTTTTTCATCGCGGGCGCTTTTATGAATTACGTCAAGTTCCTTGAACTGATTGATTGAATAATTACCAAGGGTGGCCCTTGTCCACTTTTCCTCATTCAACATTTCCTGAAGGCTCTTCAAAAGCGCCGTAGCGGCTTCTGAAAGAACTTTTTGATTCGCAACTTCATTATTAACTACAGACATCATTTTCTCCTCAATTAAGTAGTATACCTCTGGTAAATATCCGGATCGGCAACTTTTATTTTCAGCAAGGTTTCTTCAATCACGGAAGGTTCCTCACGGCTGTTTTCATAATGATCTATAAGCCAAAAATAACGGTTTAATAACCGCGGCTTAAGGGCATCCCGTTTTTCGGGATTGGCTTCACGTTCGGCTTCCAGTGAAAAAATCGACTGTTTAAGCCTGCCTACTTCAACCTGCTTCAGCTCACGCTTGACGGAAAACACTCCCCATAAATAGCCGTAAACAGGCATCCATTCATTAACTTCATCCTCGTAATAGCCCAAGGCGGCGACATTATCCCGCAGCCGGACGATAAGCTCCGACTCCAATGACCATATATCTATTTTTAACGGATCCAAAAAAAAAGCTTCCCTGAACAATGTTTTTGCCGCTTTTGTTTCAGCTAACAAAGCGTTGATGTCCGCGATTTCGGCAAGGGTCTGGGGGTCTTCCCGCTTAAAACGGACTGTCTGATCAAGGTATTTAAGGGCTTCGTCATAATTTCCAAGTCCCTTGTAACAGCGCCCGACAAGGAACAATAAACCGGGATCGTGCTGATTTGCCTGACTGCCCAAAAGCCCTTCAAAAAAAACAAGAGCTGTTGAATACACATAACAGCGGACAGCGTATTGGCACTGTTCAAAAACATTGTCAAATTGTTCCAAAAAAACATGGTACGGTTTCAATTGTGAAATGATAAATCCGCCTTTTTCATAAGGATCTTCTATGCCGGCAAACCTCCTGTCCTGATCAAGCCACCATGAAACGCATTTCAGGGCATACTTGATCTCTTCATTTTCAAAATCAATATCCAGAGCTTCTTCCAAAAGCCGGAAGGCTGCCATCGCGTCAGAGGCTTTCAGTTTGTCATAGGCCTTCTTCAACAGCCTCGCCGCCGGCAGTCCTGCTTCCATTATTATCCGATATTGAAATTTCAAGCTAATTATACCATTTTTGCATGGTTTGACAATAGTGTATTCAGAGGATATGATTGGAAAAATGAAACAAACCATTGTCTCGCCTTCGATTTTGGCGGCGGATTTTGCCGATTTTGGCGGAGCTGCAGCGTTAATCGATTCTTCCGGAGCAAAATGGCTGCACATGGATGTTATGGACGGCTCATTTGTACCGAACCTGACCTTTGGCACGCCGCTTGTCCACGCTCTCAGGGATAAAACCAAAGCCTTTTTTGACGTTCACCTTATGATCGTACACCCAGGCCGCTTCATCAGGGATTTTGCCGAAGCGGGGGCAGACGGTATAACTTTCCACTATGAAGCGGAAGGCCACCCTCAAAATTACCTGGAAGAAATAAAGGGCTTAGGGCTTAAAGCCGGTATCAGCATTGTCCCTTCCACACCGGTTACTGTGCTGGAAGAAACAATGCCGTTTATCGATATAGCGCTAATAATGACAGTAAATCCTGGTTTTGGCGGTCAAAAACTTATCCCGGAATGTCTTGAAAAGGTTAAAAAACTCGTAAAAATGAGGGAAAAGGCAGGTCTAAGCTTTCTTATTTCCGTAGATGGGGGCATAAATGAAATAACCGCCCCGGAAGCGAAGGAAGCCGGTTCTGATATACTTGTAATAGGCTCGGCTTTTTTCTCCAGTTCCGATAAAAAAGGCTTTGTAAGCAGGTTTCAGAGTTAATTTGTTAATTGGAACAGCCTCACTTTATTAGCTTTTTTTACCGAAAATTGATATAATTAAATTATATCTAAATGAAGCGCGGAGGGCTTGCGCCGATGACTGTAAAAAAACAGATAAACACCGGTTTCATACCGCTTTTTTCATGTTTGCTGCTGTTTCTAACTGGTTTTTCCTTTGCACAGGAAAATCGCCATGTTTCATACAATGCCAGATTCCAAAATGGAAACAGGCTCTACCAGGAAGCGCGCTGGCAGGACGCCGCCGCCGAATTCCGCTCCGCTCAGGAGATTGCAGAAAATCCACATGATACTTCGGAGGCGCTCTACTGGGTCATTATGGCAGAGCTTGCGGCGGCGGATTACGGCTCTGCTCTTCGGGATATGAACACGCTTGAAAGAATCACAGCCGGTACCGGACGGGGTTTTGATATAGTATATCACCGCGCAAGAGCGTATTATTATCTTGGTTATTATGAAGAATCCATTGTTCAGTTCAAACGTTACTGCGACGGCATAAAGGTTACAGATCACGAGTCTTCCGATCGTAAAG
The DNA here is from genome assembly GCA_031256035.1 of Treponema sp. Classification (GTDB taxonomy): domain Bacteria; phylum Spirochaetota; class Spirochaetia; order Treponematales; family Breznakiellaceae; genus WQXQ01. Next base: position 3,434 of record JAIRRJ010000012.1, read on the forward strand.
CTGCCGCGTTTTTCTGGATGGGTGAGTGTTTGTATTCAATGGGACAGCTGGAAGATGCGGAAAAATTTTATACATGGGTTATTGTCCAATATCCTTTCAGCCCCAAAATCGAAATTTCATCATTTCGTATGGATCTGATAAAACAAAAAAAGATCGAGGCTGAACTTCTTACGCTTCTTAAATGGAGTCATGAAGAATCTCTTAAAACAAGCGAAGATTACCAGCGTAAAATTAAAACATACGAGAATACCTTAAACGCTTATCAAAAGCGCGTTATCGAACTATCGCAGGACTCACGTCTTTCTGATCTTGAAAATGAGAACGCTGATTACAAAAAAAAGCTTGCCGAAGCTGAAGAAAAAATAAAGCTGCAGGAAAGCGATCTTACCGTACAGGAAAAGCAGATTGTCGAAAATAACAACAGAGAGAAGGCAAGACTTTTAAGAAACGAAGTGCAATGGGAACTTGACAATCTTGAATCAGGAGGTGACCGTTGATTTTACGCAGATTTTTTTTAATATTCTCTTTCTTTTGGGTATTATGCAATTTAGGAGCGGCAGAATCCAAAGACGGGCGAATACGGCTCGTGATCCATGAAAATTCAGGCCGTTTTTCGCTTTATTACCTTACAGACCTTTCAGAACAGCGTTACGATGCTTTTTTTAGTTTCAAGGATCCCACAACCAGTTTTCTTTCCGTCAATGTAAACGGCAGAAGCTACCGGCTTGGCGAGTCATGGAGTTTCAGTACCAGAATTGAGGATCATCAGGGAAATCCATCCATTGTTTTTGAATCGCCGCTCCTTTTGATAAGGGAGGTTTTTTCACTGGTTAAAACTGCGGATTCCTCTGTGGCGAACGGGATAAAAATCACCGTAAAGGTTGAAAATAAAAATGAAAAAGATGTTTCTGTCGGCTTACGGAAGTTAATAGATACTCATCTTGGCGAAGGTTTTGGAAGAGTTCCGTTTGTTACAAAACACCAAACGATCAAGGATGAAAGAATTATCGACAGTTCATCCGATGAAGAGTATTGGGTTTCCCGGGGCTTAAGGCTTTCGCTTATGGGAAGCATTGCTGACCCGGAAGGAGGAAGAAGCCCTGATTTTGTGCATTTTGCAAACTGGAAAAAATTATATGACGCTGCATGGAAGGCGCCCTATTATCAAGGACGGTCTTTTAACAGCGCCCCCTATTCAATCGGTGACTCGGCGGTGTGCTATTATTACGAACCTGTTATCCTTTCGCACGGAGAGGCTTTTTCTGTTTCGATTTTTCTGACTACTGAGGATACGGCAGGATTTATAAAACCACAGACAGCCGTGAAAAATGATAGTAGTAAAATTGATAATTTAAGAAATGCCGCCGATAACGCCGAGAGATTGATGAATGACAATTTTGCAAACATTTATGCAAACAGGGATAACAAGTTAAGGGATCTCCTTGGTATTCTGGATCAATACATTGCCGGAGAAATACAATTAAGCGATGATGATTTGACTGAAATCGAACAATCAATCATCGAGTACAGATCGCCAAAATAGATTCGCAGTAAAATGAAGACCGATCCGGTATTGGGCAAAGCTGCCCGTTTTGTAAAATCACGCGACTTTCAGTCAGCGAGCAGAATCCTTGAATCCGAGGAAAACCGCTATTACGGTTCACATAAATTTTATTATCTGTACGCAGTAACCTGCCTTTACTCTGGAGATTTTGGCGGCGCTCTTTCATTTTTTCGTCAGGCAAGGCAGATAAAGATGAAAGACCCTGATACTTTATTGGGACTTGCCGCCCTTTTCCTGCACCGCATGGATACAGTACAGGCGGTAGACTATTATCTTGACGTCCAGGAAATTGATCCGGGAAACTCAATTGCCGGAAGAGCCCTTTCCGTTATCCGCAAGCACTCCAGCCATGAATCACTTGCCGACTGGCTTGCGGCAGGAAAGCTTAAAAAATTATACCCTCCGGTTCCCCATGCCGCCCTTGAGCCGAAAAAGATTGTTTTTTCGCTTGCTATCGCAATAGCGGCTCTTTTTCTTGTTTCGGGTATTCTTGTCAAATTCCGAATGCTGCCCAATCCGTTCAAAAGCCAACAAAGCCGCCCTGCCGCCGAATTCAATCTTTCCGCCCAGGAACGCAGAGAACCTGTGGAACTTGGCGGTTCGTACCGTTATATTTTGACGCGGAATCAGGCAGTGGATGTATACGATCAGGCTTTATCCCTTTTTACTTCCTACCGCGATGAAAAGGCAAAAATCAACTTAAATCGCCTTTTAGAATCAAACGCTTCAGAAGGGCTTAAAAATAAATCCCGTTTATTGTTTGCTTACATGGAAATACCCGGATTTGACACTTTCAGGCACAGCGACAACATTCCCTATTCGGACGTAAAAGACGAACCGGTTCTTTACAGGGATGTATACGTGATTTGGAGAGGCATGGCGACCAATGTAAAACTGCAGGAAAATACGACCAGTTTTGATTTTCTTGTCGGCTACGATACCCGCAGAACCCTGGAAGGCATTGTCCCTGTGGTTTTTGACAGACCGGTGGCACTCAACACCGAACGCCCCCTTGAAGTCCTTGGAAAAATTGTGCCGCTTTCTTCGGAGAATATCATGCTGGAAGGGACAGCAATACACCAGTCGGGCAGATTAGAGACTAATTAATTCGCTGTCCAGCAAAATCGTTACAGGGCCGTCGTTGGTATATGTAACCTTCATGTGCGCCTGAAATTCCCCGCTTTCGCATACCAAGCCCTGCTCACGGATTTTAGCCATAAAATATTCGTATAACTGTTTTGCCTTTTCAGGCGGCGCCGCCCCGTTCCATGACGGCCTTCTGCCTTTGCGGGCGTCTCCCAGCAGGGTAAATTGAGAGACGGCAAGAACACCCGCCGAAGTATTTGCGGCAATGTCTTTCAACGACAGATTCATCTTTCCGTCAGCGTCATCGAAAATGCGCAAGTTTGCTGTCTTTTCCGAAAGCCAGTCTGCGTCTGTTTCACTGTCGTCATTCGCAACTCCAAGGTAGACCAAAAGCCCTGATTTTATGCAGCCTTTGACGATGCCGTCAACCGCCACCGAAGCGTCAACAACCCGTTGAATTACAGCCTTCATATCTGCTTTTTCCTTACGTTAACCGATGTTTATTTCGGGTTAACTGCTTCATGCTCAATGCGAATGAAACAGGTTCGGAGATCTTAGGTATGTATCCGCGTTAAAGGGGCGGAGCAATTTACTCATGGATTCGTTATTTAAGATGGTTCTCAATATTCGCGCGGCAAGTTCCGCGGAAGGCACAATCTCTAGCGTAAGATGCTGAGGAAGCGAGCGGGGGCAGCAGACAGTGTCGGTAACAATGATGCGGTTCAAGAGGCCCTCTTCTGAAAGCGTTTCAAGCCGTTTTGCCGCAGGAGGGGAGAACAGGGCATGAACCGCAATGATGTTTACCTCTTTTGGCTTCAGGGGCTTGAGGGCGCGGATTAGGCCTTCAACCGAGGCTGCGGTATCGATCATATCATCCACTATCCACAGCTTCTTGCCTTCTACAGGTTCAGCGGAAAGTATGTTTACAGATTCGATGCTGTTTGGTTTTGAATAATCCCGCTGTTTGTGCGCGACTACAAGCGGCGCGCCGAATGAATTGGCAAAACGCCTAGCCAGCTTTTCACCGCCTGCATCCACCGAACAAAAAGCCCATTCGTGCCTGACTTCCTGTTCCAGCTTTTCAACGTTTTGGATGTACACATCGCAGAGGTATCGTTTTAGAAGGGGCAGGGCAGGGATGTCGTCAATGGCGCACACTGCTGGGTCAAGCATGGTTTTTGACTTGTCCGAATGAAGCTGGAAGGTAACAATATGCCGCGCGCCAAGGCTCGACAGGGTTTTAAGATGCACCCACAACCCCACAGAACCCCGGCGGGTTGTGCGATCCGAACGCGAACTTGAAACAAACGGCTCAAAGACAATGATTTTATTCGCCTGTGAACGTTTCAGGGCATCCACCGAATGATACAACTCAATTTTTGCTTCTTCTACGCTGATGCCGGCTTCGTTGCGGGCGCTGGATGAAAAGATGACAACATCCTTGCCCCGGATGGAGGAATTGACCGTAACTTCCATTTCGCCGTCCCCGAAACAGTCGGTACTGAGCAAGTCTACCCCGTTTATTTGATCGGCATGGTCGGAATAGCTTAAAGATTTTGATAATGACGAAACAACACGAGAAGCGTAATTGTGCATGGAACGAGCAGCGCAGACTACAAAATCGTTCATGGTTACCTTAAAGTATCACGGGAAAAGAGAAAAATCAACAAGGCAGCCTAGCTTTTTTTCTCAAATTCTGTTAAATTAACTTGTCCGACTAAAGCACTACGCGTCCGCGCGCCATATATAGGGGGAGGAGATTTTTCCTTACAACCTTCGGTTGTCAGGAATTCCGATTATGTGTTTGTCAAGCGTTGCCGCCTGACAAACAAAGCTAAGGAGTACTTATGGCAAAGTCAAGTGATTCTGAAAAAACCAGGGGAAATCCCAACGCTTCAAGCGAGGAAAAGGCAAAAGCCCTGGAAGCGGCCCGGCTTCAAATTGAAAAACAGTTTGGCGCGGGATCATTAATCAAACTGGGGGCGCACAACGCCGCCGCCGGCATTGAGGTTATACCCTCAGGCTCAATCCTTCTGGATGAGGCTTTGGGAATAGGCGGTTATCCGCGGGGGCGGATCATCGAGATATTCGGACCTGAATCTTCGGGTAAAACCACCCTTGCGTTACATGCCATTGCCGAAGCCCAGAAACTCGGCGGGAACGCGGCGTTTGTGGACGCCGAACACGCTCTCGATCCGGTCTACGCCAAGGGTCTTGGGGTCAACATAGACGACCTGTGGGTTTCTCAGCCGGACAACGGCGAGCAGGCAATGGAAATCACCGAAAGCCTCGTGCGCTCAGGGGCGGTTGATGTTATAGTCGTTGACTCAGTCGCGGCGCTCACCCCGCAGGCGGAAATCAATGGCGAGATGGGAGACGCGCAGATGGGAGCGCAGGCACGGCTTATGAGCCAGGCTCTGCGCAAACTCACCGCCACCATCGGCAAATCGCGGACAATTCTTATTTTTATTAATCAAATCCGCATGAAGATCGGCGTCTTTTTCGGCAACCCGGAAACCACCACAGGCGGCAACGCCTTAAAATTTTATTCATCAGTGCGGCTGGAAGTGCGTAAGACTGAAACTATCGAAGTATCCAAAGACACCGATGCTATCGGCAATAGGGTGCGTGTGAAGGTTGTAAAAAACAAAGTAGCGCCGCCATTCAGGAAAACAGAACTGGAACTGCTTTTCGGCAAGGGTATTTCCGCCACGGGCAGCTTGTTGGATTGTGCTGTAAAGAACGAGCTTATAAAAAAGAGCGGCGCATGGTATTCTTACAACGATGAAAAAATAGGGCAGGGCAGGGACAATACAAGGGAGTACCTTGAACAGCGCCCCGAATTCATGAAAGAACTGGAAACCAAACTGCGCAAAATGATCTTCCCCGGCAGGGAACACCTTGTAGCCAAACCCGCCGCGGAAAAGCCTGCCGCGGCAAAAACCGAAAGCGAGTCTGCGGAACCTGCACCTGCTCTTGAACATAAACCAGGCCGCGGCAGACCACCAAAAAGCCAGTAGAGTAAACAGGGAGCAGTGCTACCTGCTCTCTGTTTTACGAAGCTCCAAAATATAGAACCTACCAGAGTTTTTGCCAACCAACACCAAGCCAAGGCCTAAAATAGCCGGAAGCATTGTCCGTCATCAATGAATGGGTATATTGCAAGCCGGCTTCTATGAAGATATTTTTTATTGGCAGCCACAGGAAACCCGCGCTCAGGTTCATGTGGGGAGCAATTCCTTCTGGACTTGCTTCATTATGAAAATGCTCATACTCATTTCCTTGATAGCTTTCTTCAAAAGAGCCGGATTGAATTGCAATCCCTAATCCCGCTCTAAAGGTAATAGCAGCCTTCTCACCCCATATCATTACCCGTTCCAGCAAATTAAAATCAATTGTTATTGCCGTTGTCTGTGCTGCGGAGTAATAACCTGCGTTATCTGTGCTGTTGGAAAGCGCATAAAAGGAAAAAGCCAATTCCAAGCCCGGATTAAATGTTTTTGTTTTATTATAGATCATGCCGAAGTGGGCTGCCGCTCCTCCAAAGTGCATATCTGTACCGTAATACTGTTCTATCCCTCCGTACAAAGGGAGCAGCGGCATCCAGACAAGCCCTGCATAAAAATCAAAGTTTTCTAAAGAGAGTATCGGCGTTTTTGTATAAGTATCATCGTCTACATGATCTACAGTTTCACCTTCTTCTTGTTCTGTTTCTGGTTGAAGTTCGACTTCTTGCGGTTCAGGAATAACAGGCGTTTCAGTCCGTACAAAATGTGTTATAATGAGTGTCCCTTTAATTGCTTCAAGCCCGCCGGGATTTCTGACAATGATATTATAGATACCCGGATTAATCCGGCTGCCCTCAAGCCGCAATGTTGCTTTACTGCCGTTATTATCAATTGTACTGTCGATTGGACCGATATGCTCGGTGTTAAAACCAATCCGGCGCAGATAAATTAAAGCATCCGGCTCAATGTTCCTCCCGGTAAGAATTAGCTCCTCTACCGCATCTTCATTCAGGGCAATAGACCCCGGTGAGAAACTGATAAGTTCCGGTCTGATTGGTATGCGGAATTCAATGTGAAGCCACCGTGTTGCCGTATGAGAACGGCCAAGGTAATCATAGGGAATTATCCGGTAACGGAACTTTCCAAGCGGCAGTTGAACATCAATAAAAGAATTAGTGGTAAATTCCCGCTGCAAGCTCCGGTATTCACCATCGACTTCCTTTTCGATTACCACCTCATACTGCATCACAAACTTGTTTCCTGTCCAGTGGAAACGCTGAGCATAGGTGTTATCTTCACTCTGCGCTTCAAGAGAAAAAAGCAGCCGGAAAAATAACACTGCTGTAAAAAATAATTTAGCAATGAACTTATTGGTTGACATAGATTGTTTTCTGTTCTTCTCCTGCTTCTATTTCAATCTGTATTTCACCCGGATGGGGTAAATCTATAACAAATGAATTTTCTCCTATCCTGCCGCGCTGTTGAATGATACCTGCCTGATCTCTGTTTTCCGCTTCTATCTGCCAGATAAAAGTCCCATGATCTAGTATCTTCAAATCATCCAATGTCCAGGTGGTGCGGGTAAGAGGCTGAGTGCGCCTTATTTCCTGCCTTCTTCCGGCAATCTCACGAAAGAGGGTAAGAATATACGCATTAGCTCCTTGTACTTGTGACCAGCTAAATACAATGTTCCGCTGTGTGCTTAATTCTTCTATTCCGATACGGTGTCTGTTTACAGGCCGCCTGTTTCCCGCCGCAGGCAAAAGCGGGAGGGGCTGTACCTCAGGTTCCGGCGCATTTTGCAACCCTTCGAAGAAGGCAGTTTCCCGCGCATTTTGCAATGAGGGTTCCGGCGCCATGACAATTGATACCGGCTGCGGTTCTTCTATCGGGTTTATGCTGAAGGTAGCTGTTGGCGTATAAACAGTGATGCCTTCGTAAGAATTAGAAAAAACAGGCAGCACCCGCCAGTACCAGGTTCCCTGCCCAAGACTTGTACCTGTATAATTATTAGCCGGTATCTGCCTCTTTATGACAGGCTCTAAAAAATCAGGCGAAGCCGCAGCTTCCAGTATGTAATAGTCTGCTTCCGCAACTCCTTCCCATTCAAAATACAGATGCTGTGTTTCGCCTTCATCAATAAAACGCTGGTTGTTTGCGGGAAACAACAGCCTTATTGAGGTTTCTATTATGGTAAACTGCCCGGTATTCAATATCTTGTCGCCTGTTAACCGCCAGTGCCAAAGCCCGGCATCAAGGCTAGCCGTGCTTCTTGAATTAACGTTTTCAATACGCTGCACGATTCGATCAAAATTGCCGTTACGGGCAATTTCAAGGCTCAAGGTTTCAGAGGGTTCCATGTTGATCCGGTTCCAGGCAAAAACAACGCCAAGCGGCTCCTGCCCGTTTTTCAGAAAACGCGCGCCCGGTCTGGGCTGAACAATCACTACTGCCGGTTCCTGTTCATTGCTGTCGGTGCCAAAAGAAAGCATCGCAGGCGCAATCAGTTCCTGAGCCTGGTCATTATCAAGCACAAGAACCTGCCCTTTACTTAAACTAAGCGTCATACCATTATCCCCGGCAGAGGCGGTAAGCTGCGTCCCCGCAGTTGTCTCAATTTGGCGCCCCATAACGGTCAATATGAGATTTGCGCTTTCTTCTCCGGCAGCAAGGCTGAGGCTTCCCGAAGCAAGTTCAATTTGGACAGGCCCCTTACCATCCGGTGCGCGGATGCGTATGAGAGTATTCTCAGGCAGGCTGATTTGACTGCCTTCTATATCGAGTGTGGCATCGGAAAGATCAGCTACACGGATAACATCTCCTGCGTAAACAGGCGATTCCAAAGACAGCCTGTCCCAGAGAACGCGGTCGGCAAGGCGCCGCTGAACGATATTTTTCTTCAAAATAACAATGCCGAGCGGTTCTTTATTTTGTATATTGAGAGTCTGATTCAAGTCGAGCCTGAACAGGTTAAACGTGTAGGCTGCCCCTGTCAGGCAAAGAAGAACGACAAGAAAATCTCTTACAAGAAAGGTTTTACCGGCGGAACTCACTGTTTCTGTCCTGCTATTTTGTATTTTTTCTCTTCGGCATTTACGTCGATCTTAGAAATATCAGGAGCTTCAATACCCAAGAGTTTGCGTACATCGGCAAGTGTTCTGGGGCCGCCGGAAGCCGATTGCAGATTAACAACCGCGAATATACGCACCGGTTTTTCCTTGCCCTTCACAGTTACCGGGGGCATTTCCTCTGTAATAAAATGCTTCCCCACAAGCTTCCATGTTTCCTCAGTGATGAGGATATCCGCGCCCATAGGCTTGCAGAGGGCTTCTGTCCGGGAAGCAAGGTTCACAGGATCGCCTATGACCGTATATTCCATCCGCATGTCTGAACCAATTTGCCCCGCGGTAACAATGCCTGTATTTATACCGCAGCCTATCAGTATGGGCGGGTTGCCCAAATCCCCCGGCATCCGCGTTTTGTTCATGTCGTATAATGCCTTGCGCATCATAAGCGCCGCTCTGACACAGTTATACGCATCCTTTTGCGGACTTCCCGCAGTATAAGCCGTTCCCCAATGCGCCATTACCGCATCGCCGATAAACTTGTCTACAACGCCGTCTGTTTTTTCTATGCACTCGATCATCTGCGTAAGATAGTTGTTCAGCCAGAAGACAATGCGGTCGCTTGCGTCCTCATCAAATGCTTTGGCAAATTTTTCCGATATTGAAGTAAAATTCCTGATGTCCGAAAAAAAGACAGTAGCGTGCTTTGGCAGACCGCCCGGCCTGATTTTCCCCTGCATGGCGCGTACTGCAATGTCGCGGTTTGTAAACCTGCCAAAAATACCCAGTGCAGTACACATACGCTGAAAGCTGGAAGTTAATACGCCGATTTCATCCCTGCTTTTTGGCGTGAGCTGCAAATCAAAAGAACCGCCTTCGATTGTATGAGCCGCAGAAGCAAGGCCCTTAAGCGGTACTGAAATAGTTTTTGCGAAAAACCAGATTAACATAATTGAAAGCAGCAAAACCGTAGCGGTAAGGTAGATATTGCGCCTTGTCGTGGCGGTAATACCCTCAAAGACCTTGTCGTATTCAATACTTGTAATAACTATACAGCCTGCAGCATTCAATTTTGTATAGGCAAGATAACAGCGCACGCTGTTATTTGAAGAAACATCCTCCATCCAAATCAAAGACTGCCTGCTCCTGTCGTTACTATCCCTCACAGACTTGATAAAGCTCTGTTCCGCAATATTCACGCCGTCCCTCACCAGTGAAAAATCAGTATGAATTAAAATATCGCCGCTTGAGTTTATAAGCCATGACTGGTTAACACCGGAACTGAATGTTTCGTTTAAGTTTTCAGGAGAAAACAAAACGCCCCCGCTGGTTCCGTTCCTTCCGGGGAAAAACATAGCCAAAACAGATGACTTAAAATGCGGCGCGGCGTTCAGGATCACCGGCTCCCCAAGTCTAGCCCGCCTGAGAGCTTCGCCCATGTTTTCCCAGTAGGAATCCGCAAGCCCCGCATCAATTCCTTTTGCGGCAAAGAACCGGCTATTGGTTAAAAACTGATGCTCTCTTCCCGGAACGGTAAAAATGAACGCCGCTGTCTGCGGGTTCTGTTCAAAGTAATCGTCGGCTTCCTGCTGTGCCAAATCGCTCTCCGTACCAAGAGCAATAACAGTCTGCATGAGCATCCGGGCTGAGGAACGTATTGTGGCAAGAGTGTATTCAGCCTCGGTCGCCGAGCGCTTGTTCAGCTCATAATTGTTCCCCTCCGCCGAAACCCGCAAATCCTCCCGGACAAGCCAGGAAACAAGGGCGGTAATCGACCCAAGGGACAACAATACTATGGCGGCAATTATTATTACCAGCTTTGCGCCAATGGAAAACCTCACCCTTACAAGGCCTGTTTCCTTATTTTTTGTTGGCTCTTTCATCTTATGTTCCATAATTTAGAGTGTTTTGACTTTATTATCATATCCTGTTCGGAAATAATGGGCAATAAAGAGTGAGCAGGGAGCAAGGAACAGTGAGCAATTTTCTGCGTTTACAGCGCCTAAAACACATAGTATAATTATATCAACGGAGGAATCAATATTTTGCATTCAGGCAAGAACACCCCGCTTTCGCTTTCAAGTTGACAACCTTCGCTGACGTGTTCGGCATATCAAGCAGTAATAGTCAGGAAAGCAAAGACATCAAGTCCCTTTGCTAACTGCTCACTGATCGTGTAAAATAGATGTAGAACAGAGCAACGAATGGGAAGAACAATAATAAGTGAAGACGGGCGATTTGAATGGGACGAAGCCAAAAGCATCCTGAACAAGGAACAACATGGGTTATATTTTGAAGAAATCCTGCCCGCCTTTGACGACCCCTGTCTGCTTGAGCTGTACGATCAGACCCATTCAACCCTGGAGGAGACACGGTACAGGGGATTAGCGGAATTACAGGATTTCATCATCCTGTATCTGTCATATACCGAACCGGAAAGTCACCGGACACGGATAATATCGGCGCGGACAGCCGAGCCTGATGAGGAGAGAGAATACTATGAATGGCGCAAAAACTTTATCGCCTGAACGAGTGGCAGAAATAAAGGCATTTAAGAACACCGATTTTACCGACTGCCCCATCCTAACCAGCGATGAATTGAAACAAATGCGTCCCCGCCACCCCGAACGCTTTAACCCCGTAAAACAGACCGCAGACATCAGCAGCGAAATGGTACAGTTTATGCCAGCATAAACTTGGCGCACGGAACTAAAGCGCACGCGC
>JAIRRJ010000042.1 GCA_031256035.1 Treponema sp.
AATCCTATTTTTTCAATGGTGAATTGTTCCATATATTTTTCATCATTGAGCAAATCATTTGATAGCATACGGAATTGCTCAACAAACTCATCTACATTTGATACCATTTTTGAGAAATATTCCCTTACCTGTTTTGCGGTAGTATCGGAAAAAGTTGTTTCCGGTAATGCCTGAAAATCTAACCCCATATCTTCATTCATATCACAGAGTATACAAAAAAATAACAATAATAAATGAACATTTTCGGACATTTTTACACTTTTTCCGTAACCGGAGTAAACCATTCCAACTGGCAATAAGTCCCGTCATATTTCCCGGTGTCTATTCTTTCAAAATAAACTTTATCCCAGGACATTCTATATTTTGTCTGATTATCCTCGTAGAATTTCCAGATAGCTTTATACATCATACCCGCAATATCCGCATTTAAGTCGTAATAATGATGTTGTCCGATATAGCGGAACCGTGCGCATAATGAAGCATCGAAAGTATGACCGCTATACCCATGCGGAATGTTTGATAAATTCTTTACTTGAACGGAGGGAGTATAATCCGAGTACACTTCGGTATGGTTTTTCTTATGGGTTATTCCTATATACACATTGGGGTTTATCACCTGTTTGATTAGACTGCGGTCATTATCCCAAAAGTGCCTGCCTGCGTCAGCGGGCAGTTTTACGCTGTCTGAAACAGGAACCCGGCAGCATTTACCAATTACATGAAACTGCGGAACCATAACAAAATCAGGACCAAAAAAGGCGCTGCCGTCCAGCCTGTTTTCATCGTACAGGTACAATGGCGGCTTGACTTTCACAATCTGCCCGGACTTACGCAGATCGCCCGGTGTTATCCCAAATTCCCGCTTAAATGATTTTATGTATGACTGTTCATAATCAAAATCATAGCCAAGGGCAATTTCTACTATTTTAGAATTTGTTTTAAGCAAAACATCAAGACTTGCCGCCAATTTGCGGGAACGGATATATCCGGCTATGGGCTGCTTGAAGGCAAACTGGAATAATCTGCATAAATGCCTGTCCGATAATGAGTATCGTGTAGCGAGAATTTCTATATTGATACCTTTACTGATGCCTTTTTCTATGTCGATCAGTACATTTTCCAGCAAATCATACGGTTTTACCATGTTGTACCCCAAAATAGTGTAGTTAGAATATACACAAAACAAAGAAAAAAATAAACATTTTCGGACATTTTTGGGTCAATTCCATTTTGCCTCAAAAATCATGCCTCCTAGCCCCAAAAAAAATTGAACTTTTCCTTAGGATACTTCCGCTTATTACCAGCCTACATTTTTAGTATGTACAACGGAAATTTGTATACGTTAATTCCCCTTGAGGATTTTAAGGCTCTTTTAGGGGTAGATGATCGGGAAGATAAACTAGCCCGATTTTGCCTCGTAACTTCCACCTTTTCGATAGAACAATATTGCAAAAGGCGGTTACTGCGGAAAAAGCATTTTGAGGTTATCCCGTTTTATTCTGATTTGATTTTGCCGCTCAAAGAATACCCTGTTACTAAAGTTTTGGCGTTATATGCAAACGGCGAAATTGTAGAGCCGGAGTTTTACGGCGTTATTCCTGATTGCGGAACCATTGAAGATTTACCCTTTAGCCTTACGCTTTCCCCTGCCCTGTTGCGGTATCGGGGCTTGTCTGCGGTAAAGGTTGTCTATTGGGCTGGCTATGCCGTGGGGAAAATACCGGCTGATCTTGCTTCTGCTTGTTTGGAACTGGCGGCGTGGAACCTGAACCGCTACAAGGGGCGGCGTATCGGTATGACGGGTAACATCCGGGGGGCTGGCAAAGAGGGAGAGCATTTTGAAATGTCTATGCCTGAAAATGTCCGCACCCTGCTCGAACCGTACAGGCGGAGGGTTATATGAGTGATTTTGTTGAAATGCGAATTATTGAAGCGGTTCGGGGGCTTTTGACCGGAAGGGTCAATGAATTGTTAGGCACTGTCCAGTACGCTATACCGATTGTTGAAATTGGGGATTATACCGGAGCTTCAGTTGTTTCTCCTACGCTTGCGCTTGCTTCGTGTGAACGGTCTGAAAAAGAACGGATTATTAAACTTGACGTTTATTCCCTGACTATCACTTTTACCTTGCCTGAAACGCCTGATAGCGAATTGCATTGTTACGTCTACGCTTGGGCTGTGTGTAAGGCTTTGGAAGAAAACACCACTTTGGGCGGGGTTGTCGATAGGGCGGTAATTAGCGGTAAAAAATATATTAAGCCGAAAAAAGTAAATTGCGGGCAGGGGTGGGAATTGGCGATCACTTTGCGGGTAACGGTGGAGGGGATGGGGAAATGACGGTTAATGGCTGCGATTGTTCCATTGTGATCAAAACTACCCATGTTGAAAAGGATATACCGTATTCAGACGAAACTATGCGGGAGGCTGTCTCTCTACTGGAAGAAGAAGCAAGCATTGAGGGGGATGGCGTATGTAGAGCAATACGGAAAAATAGCGGGGTGGTTGGATGTGTTGTAACTCCTTTGACCATTTCAACTGCTCCGCTATTGCTCTCCCTTGCGATGGGGGCGGTGGGAAAGCCGGTGTATGTTTCTGAAACAAGAAACCTGTATAAACACCATTTAGACCTTGTACCCACCGAAGATACGGAACATTTTGATTTGATACAAGACCGCAAGGGGGTACGGTTTTTATATGAGGGTTGCCGTGTAAGCGGTTTTGAATTGCGGGTAATGCGTGATGAAGCCTTAAAACTGAAACTTGATATAACAAGCGAGCGTTCACCGATTACATATCCATACATTGATAGATTTGAAAAAGCGCAAGGCGAAAGATTTAATGGTGATTGTGTTACCTACACGATAAACGATAAGGAATACAAGAACATTTACGGTACTACCCTCATTTCTAAAAAAATAGGCGGTACTAAGACTGAACTGTGGATTAAGAGGGCATTAGAACAAGGGCAAGATTTACCCCACCTTATTGAAGAATTTACGATAACCGCTCAACTGTTGCGAGATACTTACGAAGTTAAGCATTACGGCTCATTCTGCATAACGCTTAAACGGCTGGTGCTGGTTGCTGATGAAACGGAAATAAACACTTCCGGGGCGGTTATCGGACCGCTTCGGTATTATGTGGCGGGGACTGTTTCTACGGAAGTTTACACCAGCGGGGAGCAAACTTTATGAAATTTTATGAAATAGATAATGCCCTGCAAGAAGCGATCACCGCCGCTGATAAGCCGATACGCCTGAAAATTGAAATTGATTTAGGCGGTCATTTTGAAACGATTTTTGAACAAGATATTATTGAGGCTAACTTTTTCGGGCTTAAAGAAGCGGCGGGTGGTACTTCGGCTAGAGGGGAACTGTTACTCGATAACAGCATAGGCATTTACCATTATTCCAATGCGGGTGCGGGTTCGCAAGTGCGGGTGTCTTTCTCGATTGGTGATGGTTTGTCGTATTTTCATCGGTTCACATTTTTTATAGATGATAATGGCATACAGGATATTCGGGGGCCGGGGCGAAAAAAGTTTGTCTGTATCGGCTTGCGGGATTTTTCGGCAAAACTGAAAAAAACTGATGAGGCCAGGGACTGGACTGCCTCTGCGGTGTTCACCTATTCGGTGGTGTGCGATAAAAGCCAGCCGGAGAATTCGCTAGTACATGGCATTGCCAAACGTGCGGGGTTGGCGGTTTCTGACATTGATTGTTCCACTATTCCGGTTGATCTGCCTTTTGTGCGGCTTAAACGCAATGTGTGGGCTGAACTGTCCAGCCTTGCGACTGCTTACCGCTGCCATTTGGAATGTCCTATTGAAAAACCGCTGGTATTCGCCCATTCACCGTACCAAACTGAACCGCTTGCGGACAATGAGTGTTCCCATATTTTTACCGGAAATGACATTTTTTATTTACGGAAAATTGCAAGAGCGGAACTGTACCGGAATTCGGTACGGCTTAAAGTGAATATGCCTGTCCCATTGGAGAAACAGGAAATCTGGCGGTATGACGATCACCCTGTTTTTTATGATGAATTTTTACAGGCTCATTACCCATTCAAATATCCGCTAGTCCGTGAAATTGAAACCGGAAAGTATGAGGCTAAATATAAAGTTATTGACACGGACGGCAAGGAGCGGAATGTCGTTTTTGCTGATTTGATAGACAGTAAAGAAGAAGCGGAAAACCGCCTTGATTATGACGGCGGGGCTTTTGCGTATTCCTTCTATGATGTTACCGCAAATTATGATCGGGCAATTTTAACCCTGCAAAAAGGAAATGACGGCGATGTATATGTTGCTTCCATTTACGGTAGGCCGATTGTGCTAGACCTTAACCGATCATGTTTTCTAACGGACAGTGAAGCGGCGGCGAAATACGGAACGGTAGCACTTAATATAACAGGCTCATACTTTTCTGACTATGAAATTAACGGTGTTCCCCACTATGAAAATTGGGTTACTCGTGAACTTGCGGAACGCTTACAACAACAGCGGGAATTTACTGTGAAAACTCATAGGGCGTTATTCAACGCTCGTGTGGGGGCGAAGGTTCAAATACTTACAAGCAATGAAGAATTGGCGGGAACGATAAACGCTTATTCATTCCGTTACAAACGGGATAAGGCGTTTGTTGCTTCATTCAGGATTACAGAGACAGGGGGGAAAAATGGGGAGTAGGAATACAAGGCAAGGGGGAACTATGACCAATGATGACAGGCGGCTTATGGTGGAGACGTTAGGGGAAATGCGGCAACTGAAAGGGGAAATGAAAGAATTTAAGGAACACGTTATCGGGCGGGTTCAGCGTCTTGAAAAAAAAGAAGCTGAACAGGGCAAAGAGCGTATATCGGTTATCAGTATTTTGATTTCCGGTGCGGCGTTGGCGGTAACTATTATCGTCAACTTTTTCAAACAGGGAGGCAAATAATGAAAATCACGTGGGAAAATCTGATGGTAAACAAGCAAAGCAAATTCGAGAAGATGACGGAACACGATAAATTTGTGTATTTTCTCCTTTTGCAATTCGGATCGCCTTACGGGTGGGGAAAGGAAAATCCCGAAGCGTCCGATTGTTCGGGTGCGGTGTGTATGGCCTTGTTTGCGGCTACGGGTCTTTTGGTACGGACTTCCGCTGATGATTTAATGAGGCGGGTGTTCACCAAAACAAGCACACGGCAGGGTGATATTCGGGCGGTGTTTTATATCACCAAAAAAGAGACTAAACATTTTGATCGTATGGTTTCTGCCGGAACCGCTACGCATATTGCCGGAATTCTTGAGGATGGGGTGATCCTTAATTCGCAAGAGCCTTATGCCAAAGTGCGTAGAATTGCCGATGTGTCTGACTGGTATCAACGCAACGGCTATGAGGTTGTTGTCCGTGGGCTTGACCGTGAAGCGTTGGCGCGGCTTTCAGGGAAAGAGGTATACGGCCTTGATCCTGAATTTCATCGTTATTTCGATACTGGGGGTGTGAAATGAAAAACGAAAAGAAAAACTGTACTGATTGTCTGCATTGCAAGGTTTCTGCAAAGTCAACGGAAAATAACCGTCTGTGCTATTGCTCGGAAAATAAAATAAAAAAAACGAAGCCAGAATTTTACTGGCTTAATAAAAAGCCCTGTGATGAATTTGAGAGCATGGATGATGAAAAATGATGAATTAGGAATGAGAAATGAAAAGAAGTCTAAGGGCAGTAAGGAAGATTTGAGCAAGAGCGATGGCATACAGATTTCCGATAAGCCGACTTGGGAACATTCCTTTAGGGAACTGTTTGCAATTTTGGGTAAAAGGATTGTATCGCTGCCGTCTAAGTTGTTGGGTTTTAAACCCTTCTGCCTTTATGTTGCTACATGGCTTTTGGTTCAGGGGCATATTCGGGATTGGATATGGTTCTGTATTGTCGTGATTGTGCTGTTTGGCATAGTGGGATTAAAGGTGGTTTCAAGATGGAGAGATGTCCATTAACTGATTTTGCAAAGGGGATTATTGTTGGTGTGATCATTGCAACAATAATTTTTGGATGTGTTGCGGTTGTGGTATATACCCGCAATAAGAATAAGGAGATTGTGGAATATGCGGAAAAACAAATTGAGATTGAAGCGTTGCGGGAAAATATTATCAACTGTGATCCTGCTGACTTTCTTGAAAATCCCGATGTACGCAGAGCCGCTGACGGAGCCGCCGCCGAATTTGACCGGAAGCGGGACGAGGCTTTACAGCGATTTAGAAATCGACTTGCTGATTGAAGAAATCACCGAGGCGGCGCATGAAGCAATAGAACAAGCCGCAAGCGAAGCGGCAAGGGCGGCGATGCTGGCAAGCCTTGATCGTGAAGTGGCGGCGTTACGAGAAGCCCAACGGTGGAGACGTGAAGCGGAAACTAGGCAACAGACTATAACGGAGATAAAAAAAGCAGGTATTAAAAACGGCGTTATTGTCGGGTCGATATGTTGTATTTTGGGTCTTGCTCTTGGTGTGGGCGGGACTTTGGCAATTAGCAAATAACAGAGGAGAGAGCATGAGAGACAGAATACGTATTAAAGGCATGGTAACTGTTCGGGTCATTGACAAAGACGGAAATGTCAAACGCCGTGCGCCGGGGTGGTTCGGGCGGTTGCTTAAATTACCGGGGCGGCTCATGGAGTTTCGCCACCACAACATTGTTACCAGAGAGGGGGACGCTTTGATTACCGATGCGTTGCTGGCTTCTCCTACAAAAGCGAAGGTAACAAGTTCGGCGGGGTATATTCAGGTAGGTACAGGCTGGACAGGCAACAGTACCAAAACTAACACAAGGTGCAATGCCGCTACAGGGTCAATGAAACTGCTTGACGCTGGCTATCCGGCGTTAAAGGCGGTATGGGGCAGCACAGGGGATACCACTCTGACTTATCGCGCCACTTTTGCGGCGGGGGCATTGAACGTAAACAATGTCAATGAGGCGTGTCTGCTCAACGGCAACGGAACCGGGGCTAACTGTTTGGCTTATGCACAAATTACGCCGTCCGTGAATGTAACGTCCAGCGATACATTGCAGGTGTTATGGGAAATAACGATTTTGGGGCAGTAGGCTTCCGTCAATCGGTTAATGATTTCCCCTGTTCGGTGGAATTAGGAAATGCCTCACCTTCATTTGGGATTAAACGCTTTAATAAGGCTTTGCGGTTTTGCCCCACTGATGATGAAGGTTTTACTTTGCGGGGTGATAAACGGCGGCTTTTATACAAGGGGCGGCGGCGTTCCCATCGGTTTACCATTCATGGGGATAATGCTTTTGAATATGACTGTATCTTACATAGGGAGCCGGAAATCAATGTCATTGCCCTTTTGATAGAAGGTGCTGAACATTTTGATTTTTTCAGGCAGCCTGATTTTGTTCGTGATCCGTTTTTGAAAGGCAGTTATGCTGTTTACAAAAAAGAAACTCTGCTTGGCGATGGGACTGGTAAACTTTGCCATATACACCGACCGGAAATAATAGACGCTAAAGGCCGCCGGTGTTGGGGCGATTTGGCGGTTATTGGTAATGAATTGCGGATAACCGTACCCGATTGGTTTTTAAGTTCAGCGAAGTATCCGGTGATTGTTGATCCGACTATAGGGACCTCTACGGTGGGGAGCCTTATTTATGGGACTGATCCTAATAATAGTTATTATGACCGCCCGATGCTCGATAATGAAGTAGCATTAAATAAATTTCTTGTACCGCAAAATGGAGGCGGTCTTTGCACGGCGTATGTGTATGCCTATTTTGACGAAAGCGACACTTATGCAACTCCTTGTATGTATACAAACATTGATAATAAGCCATACCAAAAAAAATCCAAAAATGAGAAAGGCGTTAATGTTGATGTTTGGAATAATGCAGGGTGGAGAAATAATACTTTTGAAATAGACGGCAATATAACCGCAGGGGATTATGTATGGTTCGGGGTACATAGCGGCTGGTTTACCACCAGATTTGATTATGGATTAGATTGCTATAAAACTTGGTTTGATTGGGAAACATACGAAGATTATGATGGTCTGCCTACGCCTTTTATTCATATTGGAAAATGGGACACATTCTGTAATATCAAGTGGTCATGGTATTTTACTTATGTTGGGGCGCAAAATTATGTACGGACTATTACGCAAGGGGTAAAGTTATCTGATAACCGTAATTTGATTGGTACTTACAAGCGGAGCATAACACAAACGGCAAGGGTCAATTCAACACTTAACAGATTTGAAACATTTTACCGAAACTGTGTAATGACGGCGCATAACACTATGAACATACAACGGTTTCCGGTGTTTTTCCGTACTGTTGCTGAACAATTAAAAATTTTAATGGGGATAAGCGAAAATCGTACTTTGTCAAGAAAATGTGCTGACAATGTAAACGCCAATTCAGAAACAAAAAGAATAATCTCTGCCTTGCGCACAGTACAGGACGGCTTAAAAATAATTGATGCCCAATCGGTTTTTATACTTTTTGTTAGGTCAATTTATGACAGTGAAATAGTTGCCGACCATTCCCGCCAGTGGGGGTCTTTTATCCGCAATTTGTTTGTAACAGCCGGCAGTATTGCTGAAACTGCGCATAGCGCAAATTATTACCGTTATCAAGCCGATACCGTACAGGCGCAAGGGTCGGTATTTAGGGGCTTGCTGCTCTTTGTCCGCATAATAACCAGACTTTTTATTAGGGATTACCTGTTGGGGCGGTTTCTAAAGGCCAAACAGGAATTGATTTTGAAGTCTGCGGTTACTCGTGAAATTAAACTTGAAACTAAAATTGAATAGGGGGTGGTATGGGTAGAATATTTATCAATCAATCTGCATTGCGGATAACGCTTAAAACTTTTATTGATTTGGAAGGGATAATCTCTGCGGTTATCAAGTACCGCAAGCCTAACGGCAAGAGCGGGGAATTCTCTGCGGCTGTCGGCGATGTTGAGAAAGGCGTTATTTTCCATGAGTGCCTTGAGGGGGAAATAGACTTATCGGGTTGGTGGTCTTTTTGGGCTTTTGTTACCTTTGCCGATGGGCGTACTGCTTCCGGCGAGGCGGCGAAAGTCTATGTGTGGCGTGAAGGGGTCGGATAATGCGGAGAAGAACGCCGGAAGATAGATATAACTATAATATCCGCAAACAGCAGAAAACCCTTGAAGAATTTGCGGAGCATGAAACCGATTATGCGAATGATCTAATGATGTGGTACAAGCTCAAAAAAGAAGATATGCCTGATGACCAATACAGAGCTTGTGCGTTTTTTCAAAATAAAGAATACCGCAACAAACCGGGGTCGTTGACCTTGTTATATGAAATGTACTTGCGGTTCCATAGAGAATTACCGCAAGTTACCAAAGAAAACGCTTTTGATATTTTGTGCTTCCATTTCAAGATGTATGCACAAGTATTGAAAACCGGAGGCTATGATGGCAAACCAAATTGGTGATGAGAGTATTTTTCTGCGGATTATGGAACTGAAAAAAGGCAATATCCAGCTTACGGACAGCACTAACGCAACCAGAATGGTACGGGAACACGGACGGAATATCCGTTATATGTCCGCTTGGAAAAAATGGATCGTCTGGAACAGCAAGTATTGGGAAACAGACGAGAGCGGAGGGCTCGTGCATCAAAAAGGGCTGGAGATGATACGCAACATTTATGATGACCTCTTAAAAACTGATGACCACAGGGAACGGCTCGAAATTGAAAAATTCGGTATGATGTGCGAGAGCGTCCGGCGGCGAAAGGCTTTTGTTGAGGCGGTGCAATGGGTTGAAGGCATGAGCGTAAAGGCTGAGGAACTTGATACTAACCCGTGGCTTTTGAATGTGCGTAACGGAACGATTGATATGCTGTCCGGTGAATTCAGGGAACAACGGCAAGAGGAAATGATTACCAAAATCGCCAATGTTGATTATGATCCTAACGCCGACTGTCCGCAATGGAAAAAGTTTGTTTGTGAAATAATGGACTATAAATCCGACTTGATTAACTTTTTGCAGACTGCGGCGGGATGGGCTTTAACCGGGGATATTTCTGAACAAGCAATGTTCATTTTGTATGGAACCGGAGCGAACGGAAAATCAACTTTCTTGAATACCATAATGCACTTGCTCGGCGATTACGCAACGGCAACGCCTACCGAAACATTTATGAAAAAATCAAGTGATCAAAGCACTAACGACATCGCACGTTTGCGGGGTACTCGGTTTGTTACCACAACGGAAGCGGAGCAGGGGCGGCGGTTATCTGAAACGCTGATAAAAAAGATAACAGGTAACGATACTATAACGGCACGGTTCCTGTACGGCGAATACTTTAACTTTACGCCGACTTTCAAGATTTTTATGGCAACGAACCATAAGCCGGTGATCAAGGGAAATGACCACGGTATCTGGCGGCGTATAAAACTTATCCCCTTCACTACCCGCATTGAAGAAGAAAATCAGGACAAACACCTTGAATTCAAACTGCGGGAAGAGGCAAGCGGAATTCTCAACTGGCTTTTGGAAGGGACGGCTCGCTGGAAGCGGGAACAACTAAGAGCGCCGAAAGCGGTTACAACCGCAACGGATGAGTACCGGGGGGAAATGGACGTTATCGGCAATTTTCTAAAAGAACGCTGTATCCAAAAAACAGACGCAACCATTCGGATTAGGGAACTGTACAAGGCTTATTCTGACTGGTGCGATGAGAACCACGAACACGCCGTAAGCGAGCGTTTTTTTTCCATGCAGATTAAGGAGTTGGGTTTTCAGCAGGGCAGAACTTCTGAGGCGCGGTTCTGGTCGGGGCTTGCCTTGCGGGTGTAGTCTTTGCCCTGTGCGGCTGGGTTCCCCCTTGCTCCCCTTTGGGTTGGTCGGTAAAAACAGCGGATAGGTTTTTTAGCCTGTTTTTGCATATCAGAAGTATGCAGGAGTAGGCTTTTTTCTATCTTTGTTAGCGGTAAAAAAATAGATAAAATTGCTCTTGTCAAGAATTATATTTGTTGATTACAAAAAATGGCAATTTGGGGGACGCACGCTCCCCCGCATAAAAAAAATCCATGACAAGGGCGGCTGTCATCAATGACAGGGATTTTGTCATCAGGACGGCTTATTTTTTTATATCAGAACTACGCTTTAATATATCTTTTTTATATTTCTTTATTTTTTATGACAAAAAAGACAATAAAAAAATATAGATAGATAATAATATATTATAGATATAGAGGTTTGTCATAAGTCGTCCTTTAGATTGTCATTGTCATATATTCAGTCATTTATTCAGCGGTGTTTTTTTCTCACTCGATGCACGGCGCAAGTCCCGCCTGTTTCCAACATTCACTTGTGAACAAACTCATGGCGGGTCTTGCGCCGTGGCGAAGCGTGAAGACGGCTCATCGGGGAAATGCCAGCCTCCTGAAAGGGGGCTGGTCTTACGGCACATTCCTCTTAGTCTTTGCTTCACTCACGACTGATGCCGCCGGTCTGTGCTTTTTCGTAAGAAAAAGTGCAGTCCGGCGGGGTGTTGGCGAAATAAGTTAGCACTCACGAAGTCTTGAGGAAATTTATCACTGACGAAGCCGTGGGGACTTACGATAAATCTTTCAGCGGCGGAACGTAGGGTTTTGGGTTTACCCAAACCACACCCCCCAATAGAGCCCCCTTCCCCCCGAGTTCAACCAGATACTATATTGGGGGGGTGCG
>JAIRRJ010000061.1 GCA_031256035.1 Treponema sp.
GCATAGCCTCGACCGGCAGCGCGAAGTCCGCCGCCAGCAAACCGCCCCCCGCGACACTTACCAGCGAGTTCCCGTTGAACTCACCGCCTAACCCCACGGCGATTTTCTGCTCCTGCGCCTGCGCAAAACCCGCTATACAGGGGATTAGCAACAGCGCCAATACGATCATCTTTTTCATGGTTCTCTCCTTGGATTTGATTAGGGAAATAATCCCTCTTTCTTCTCTATGAAAAAGCGGGTTTTTCGCCACAGGGCGTACTTTCCGCTATTTGGCAAATATCAGGAAACTACGTTTCCCGTTCGATTAATATCGCCGCTCAACGCGGCGTATATAGCGGTTAGTAAAACACATAATCAAGCCGAAAATTCACCGTCAGCACAAGTCATGCGAAATTCTGCACAACTCATGTGTTTTTCAATGAGGAATGAGAAGGGGGAATGTATACAAAAGTAGACGGTTGGGGGAAATGCCATTGACGGAACGTCAGGGCATGGCATAAGATGAGGCATGACAAAGAAAATCAGGGTATTCAGGGAAATCGGCAAAGTGGTTGTAAACTTCGGCAGTCTTACTTTTGCCAGCTTGGTACTTGGCACCATAATAAGAGGCGATTATGATCGTATGCTGCTTATGTTGGCAGGCTTCGGCGGTTCCGTGGTGTTAATCGTTTGGGGAATAATCTTCCTAACAAAAGGAGAAGAAGAATGAACCTTTTAGTACTTATAGGTATGCCAGTTGTAATAATAACGATACTCGGAATTTACTTTCTGGTATCGGAGAAAAAGGACAAAAAAGCCGCCTGACCCGAAATAATAGCGTAAAAGCCTGCTTTCTCGTTTATTTACAAATGAACAGGTGAGACTATGCTGCAAATTGCGGTTTGTGATGACCATTTTGACGAGCTGGCCGATATTGTGCGGCTCATAGACCAGTACAAAACCTCTAAAGACTTTGACTGCGGTTCTGAATACTTTTATAGCGGAATTGAGCTGATTGATGTTTTACAGAAAGGAAAGCGGTTTGACATATACTGCCTTGATATTATCATGCCGGAGGTTTCGGGTATTGATACCGCACTGGAAATCCGCAAATATGACAAAACAGCGCCGATTTTGTTCTTTACTTCATCGCCTGAATATGCGGTGGACAGCTATTCGGTTGATGCCGTCAATTATGTTCTGAAGCCAATCACCGAAGAAAAACTGTTTGCCGCCTTTGATAAAATGCGGGAGCGGATGCAAGCGGAAAAGAATGAGGACACGCTTATCGTAAAGAGCAAGGACGGCATTGAAAAAATATTTATTTCCCATTTGGTCTATGCCGAGGCTTCAAAGCATAAGGTGCGGTATCATCTGCACAACGGCAGGGTTATTGAATGTACGGAGACTTTCACTGCGGCTTGCGACAATCTGCTGAAATACCGTTGTTTAACAAGGCCCCACCATTCCTATCTGGTGAATATGCAGTATATTAAAACCATCGAAAAAACCAAAATTACTTTACAGGCTCTTTCCACTGTCCCTGTCGCGCAGGGCAAGGCGCGGGAAATTAAAGACCAGTATTTGGCTTATCAGAGGGAAGGGGAATGATAACGGTTATTGCATTATTGCGTTATCTTATTATGTGGCTGTTCGGCGCGGCGCTTACGGTTAGTTTTGCGGGAATGACCCGCACCCGAAAAAATTATCTTGTTTTTGGGTGTTTTATTGCCGTTATATTTGTGGTACAAATCGTCTGCGGGCTGCTCTGGGGTGTAGACATGGCGCGGAAACTATATCCGCTGACATTCCATGCGCCCCTTGTTGTTTTTATCGCCCTGTACCTCAAACGCCCGCCTCTGATTTCAGTAACCAGTTTTCTTCTTACTTTCCTGTGCTATATGCCTCCGCGCTGGATCGGCTCTTTTACTGACGAAGTTTTCAGCGTTGTTGCCATGAATTGGGGCGGAGTTTCCAATGATAGTTTCGATAACTCACTTGGCGTAATTCGCAAAGTTGTTTCCATAAACCAAAGCGCGGTTTTGAACAATGTTACCATAAACCACCTCGGTTTAATTGCGGGTGCGGTTCTGACATTCATTATTCTGAAAAAATTCGCGGTGAAACCGGTTCAGCGTATGATGAACCGTTCAGTGAAATCCTGCCTGTTACTGGGCGTTATGCCGTTTTTTTACTATTTGTTCGACTTAATCAGCGATATTTACACCGGTTTTATTTACTCAGGAAACCGCGCTGTTGTACAATTCAAGCCCTCTTTTTTAGCGGTATTCAATTTGGTGTTTATCCTTATTTACCATGCCGTAACGCAAAAACAGGCAAAGCTCCAAAGGGATCATGATATGCTGGATATGCAGTTCCGGCTTGCGCAGAATGAGTTTGCTTCCCTGCGGCAGATGCAGAAGAATGCCGCCGCTTACCGGCACGATATGCGCCACCATTTAGCGGTTATACAGGGGCTGGCATCAAGTGAACCGGAATTAAGGGAGTATCTGCGGACTGCGCTATCCGACATGGACGCAATTACGCCGGTGCGTTTTTGCAAAAATGAAACGGTTAATCTGATTTTGTCCGCTTATGCTGGTAAAGCAAAACAAGCGGAAATTACGCTGACGATTGAGGCGAAACTGCCTGACGAGGTTCCCTTTAGCGATACTGAGATTTGTTCCCTTTTGTCAAACGGTTTAGAAAACGCTCTGCACGCCTGTAAAAATATTCCTGAAAAAGAAAAACGCTCTATTGACAAGCGAAGTGAGTGTCGCGACCGTGCTTGCACGGGCATGACCGAACGAGCGCAGTCATCGAAGGGTATAATACCCTTCATCAATCTGCGTATGTATTCCAAAAATAACCGGCTTAACATTGACATTTCCAATAGCTTTCAAACGGAACCGGTATTTGAAAATGATCTGCCGGTTACGCAAGAGCCGGGGCATGGTTTCGGCACCAAGAGTATGGCTCATATCGTAGAAAAGCACGGCGGTATGTGTAAGTTTTTTGTCGAGGACGGGCGGTTTGTGTTTATGGCAAGCGTGTAACGAATGAAAAATTATTATAGAAACAGAGTTTTATCGTGCGCTTCCTGATTTAAGCATACATTGGTTATGGCAGCCTTACCACATCCCCCGCTTGTACCCCTGCGCGGGAAAACCACCCCTGTGGGACTTCCAGGGCGTAACGGAGGGAGCGGCTTGATTTGACCGAACTAAGGTCGCCGGGGTACATATCCCTGATTTCGACAATCCTGCCGTCCGAAGCGATAAAGGCTATGGAAAGGGGGACAAGCGTGTTTTTCATCCAAAAAGAAAGAATTTTATCACTTTCAAAAACGAATAGCATGCCTTCGCCGTCCGGGAGTTTTTTCCGGTGCATAAGCCCACGGCTGTGTTCCTCCGGGGTACGGGCGATTTCCGCTTTTATCGAAGCGACCGCAATGCCGTTCCGCTCTATCGGCAGTTCACGGACAGCGAGTTTTTTTGGCGCGCACGCAATAAAACTAAAGCAGAAGAAAAGAAGAAAAAACGCCGCTGTTCTAAAACTCATCCAGGAATTCCTGACGCTGCCTGACCTGATGCGACTCGATAAGGCCGGATTCGCTTACAATGTCATCAAAGATTTTTTTATCGATATACTTAACGGTTAACGGCCGTTCAACGGAAATTCTGGTTGTTTCCGTTTCCCAGACCGCTTCTTTCGGGTTAAGCCATGCAGGTTCTCCGTATTTTTCAACAAGCTGGGTAAATACCGAATAATGATCCATGATTTCGGTATTCAGCGTAAAAGCCATGATGAACACAGATGCATCCCATAACTGGAAAAAGGCGCGTTTGACAAATGACGACCCCGTTGTTTCCACAAGGCTCTGCTCACGCGCCGGCAGGAACGATACATCCCGGTCGCCCCGGAAATTAAAAAGCCCGTCTTTCAACAAATTCGCTTTCAGCTCGTCAAGGTTCATTCCAAGGCTCAGTTCCCTGAACTGCCTCGGTAATTCCTGCGCCGGCAGCGACACAGTCAGGGCGAAAAACACCGTACACATCAGCATACGCAGGCAAATCAAGGGGTTTTTAGTCATTACCTTCATTATCGGCTAAAAATAGTTAAGGGAAGCAGCTTTTTCCTTGCGGGCTTTTTCAAGCTGCTGCATTTTGTGGAAATACGCAACCTGCCTTGTTATCTCTTTCACGTCTTTTATATGGATTTTTTCATTTACAAGCTGCAAACTGCGGTTTTCCATTAGTTTTCTTATAACCAGAATGCCGTCGCTCTGGGAAAGACCCACCATGTTGATGAGTTCCTTGGTGCCAAAATCGAATATAAATGATGTGGCGTTATTAAGATCAATTTTTTTCTTCTCTAACTGGATTAAGAGCGCGTCATACATCCGCCCCAGAGGATCCGCCATCTGCGTATTTGCAAGCTGCCTGTAAATCAGCCAAATTCTGTCGGCAAGCAGGGTAGTAAGCCGCGCGATAAGCTGCGGCTGGGTATTAACCATCTGCTTGAAGCTTTCACGGTTTACCGCCATTAAATTACATTCTTCAAATGCAACGGCGCCAGCCGCTCTGGGTTTTGATTCCAGCAGCGCCATTTCTCCGAAAATATCCCCTGATTTAAGCACCGCCAGCAGAACCTCGTTGTTTTCCACAACTTTGACAATTTTTACCGAACCTTTCTGGATGATGAAAAGCTCTTCTCCGGTTTCGCCTTCGCAAAAGATCATTGCATCCTTGGGGTAAAAACGCGACATTTCGTCTGGTTTGAAAGTTGGAGGCGGGGTTTTGACATAGGGGGCTATTTTTTGCAGCCGTTCCTTTGAAGTCTGCACATTTTCGCCCTGAGGACAGTGCTTAATATACTGCCGATAGGCATAAAAAGCCTGGCTGAACTGGTTCTGTTTGGCGTAGTATTCGGCGACATTAAAAATATGGCTTGGGTCTTCGGCAGCGGTGCTTTTCAGGGTAAGCCGCGTAAGGGCATCGTCAAGATAGCGCACCCGTTTTGAAAATTGAAGGATGATTTTCATCGCCACAGGAGCGTTGCTTTGGATTAGCTGGCTGAACTGTTCCCGCTGAACGGAAATAAGGGTTACGTCCGTCAGCGCCTGGGCAGTCTCAATATGGTTATGGCCTGACATGGTGGAAACAACGCCAAAGAAATCGCCGGGGTTCAGGGTATCGCCCTGTTCTTCGGCTACAATCTGGACGTCTTTGGAAAGGCGCACTTTTCCCGAACGGATGATGAAAAATCTGTCCGCGTTTTTCTTACCTTCAACTATGATGTACGAGTCTTTGGTAAAATTTACAAAAGTAAGTTGCAGCGGCGCGGACATTTACTGCCTTTCCCCCCGTATACAGTATAGAAATGATACCATTGGAATGTCAACCTCTTTGAACAGGCTCAATTTATGGCGGTTTTATGCCGATAATAATCAAAACGCCATGAATAAACAAATAAATTTTGAAGATACCATTTTTATTCTTAACGCCAGAATGAGGATGATTCGGGATTTATTGCGACTTGATACTGATACAGACCTTTTCTTCCGTCAGACCCTTGGGGATATGGACTTTATAAGTTCCGTGCTGGAAACGCTGACAAAAAAATTCATCGCAAATACAAAAATCCTTGACCGTGAACAGGAAGCCGACAACCTTTCGGACGCGGAATGGCAATTTAGCCAGCTTTTGAACGAATTCTCGAACAACAACAGCCCTTTTTCCGCAAAGCATTATCCTGAAACTGCAACTTGGATTGTTAAACAAAGGGAAGGAAGCGCAAAAAGACAAAAATATGTAGAAGCATCCTTTGTGCCGTCCGAACGAAAAGTAATAGAACCTGTGGTAAGCCAGGCGGAGATGAACGGCCTTCTTGGGACAGCGTGAGAATAACAGGCGGAGTTCTGCGGGGAAGGAAAGTTACCGTTCCCGCAGGCATCATCAGGCCCAGCATGGACAGAATGCGCGAATCGGTTTTTGCAATGCTGGGAGACATTTCAGGCCTTTCTTTTCTTGACATTTTTTCAGGAACCGGAATCATCGCCCTTGAAGCCGCTTCGCGGGGCGCGGTTCCCGTTGAAGCGGTAGAGCAGGACAAGTTAAAAACAAAGACACTTCTTGACAATGTTTCTATCTCTCCGTGCCGGATACAATGCCGCTTTATGCCGGCTGAACTTTATGTAAAACGCGCCAAAAACAGCTTCGATATAATTTTCCTTGATCCGCCTTTCCCGTATCAGTTCAAATGGGAATTGGTTGCGAAAACAGCCTCATCACGGCTTGTCTCAAATGAAAGCAGAATTCTTATTCACCGCCCCCGCGAAGATTGGCAAAAAGAGGCTATTGAGCATCTGGAAAAAAAAGACTCG
Source organism: Treponema sp. (assembly GCA_031256035.1). Classification (GTDB taxonomy): domain Bacteria; phylum Spirochaetota; class Spirochaetia; order Treponematales; family Breznakiellaceae; genus WQXQ01. The sequence goes on from JAIRRJ010000061.1 coordinate 6,365, forward strand.
CGCGAATACGGCCGCTCGGTGGTTGATATATTTCATGTAAAGACTGACATTTCCGCCTGCCAATGATTAATTACTGAATATTTCCTTGTTTTTTTCTAAATATATGCTGATAATATATATATAGAATAATTATGGATTATAAAAAAGCGTTTGAAAAATTTGATAAGCAAAACTCATTTATAAAAGTTACTTCTGTGAAGCCGGTAGAAGGATCACAAAAGGCAGCGCTTAACCGCAAAGGTAATCAATTATTCAATTCAGGAAACATAGAAGGCGCACGCAGGATATTTATGACCACAGGCTATTCAGACGGATTATCACGGGTGGGTGATTACTACAAATCCGAAAAGAGACCGCTGGAAGCGCTGAGAATGTACTGGCTGGCGCCCAACAAAACCAAATCAGAACCTTTGCTTGAGCAGCTTGCCGCTTTGATGCAGTCCTTAATAAACGATGATGAGGAACGGAATTCTGATGAGTGACACTGATGTTTACGCGCAAGCGCCCAGAATTTCCGAAATTTCAAAAAAAGGCTACCAGCTCCTGAAAGAAAACAGAATCAGCGATGCCATCGACTGCTTTTCAAAAATCCTGCTCATGGATGAAAACAATAATTACGCACTTGTGGGCATGGGAGATGCGACACGCAAGCGGGGTTCAGTCCGCGAAGCTGCAAATTTTTATCAAAGGTGCCTGACGCATCATCCCGGAAACAACTATGCGCTCTTTGGCCTTGCCGACTGTTACAAAGCCCTGAACCAGTATCAAAAAGCAATTGAAATCTGGGAACAGTACCTTGTCCACGATGATAAAAATATCACAGTCCTTACAAGGGTCGCGGACGCTTACCGCAAGGTCCGCGATTTTGCCAAGTCCAAAACAGTCTACATGAAAGTTTTGGAAATGGAAGAAACCAATCAATACGCCATAATCGGGCTGGGACATCTGCATTATGATTTCAAAGAATACCGGGATGCTCTTTTTTATTGGGAAAAGATGCTCAAACTTAGCGATGATCACGTTGACATCAGGGTTCTTACATCCATTGGCAACTGCCACCGTAAATTGAAATCATTCAGCGAAGGCATCCCCTATTTTGAAGCGGCGCTGAAGCAGGAAGGACGCAACTTTTATGCCCTCTTCGGCCTGGCTGACTGCTACCGGGGAATGAATTGTCAGGAAAAGTCTCTTGAATTCTGGAATCGCATTCTGGAACAAGATCCAAGAAACAAGATGATCCTTACCCGCGCCGGTGATGCCTGCCGCACCCTCGGTGAATATGAAAAAGCGCAGGATTTTTATGAAAAGGCCCTGAATATCGAATTTGATACTTACGCAGTTTTGGGGCTTGCTATGCTTGCCAAATCTCAGGGAAAATTTGACGAAGCTGTTACATCGCTAAAACGCTTGATCCAGCAGGATAGCAGAAACTACCGTTTATACATTGAACTCGCGGATCACTACCTTAACAACGGCTTCCGCCGCGAGGCTGCCGAAACGCTGGAAGAATTTCAGAAGTTCGGGATTAAAAACCAGCATATAGCCGATATGCTTGAAAGAATTAAATCGTAGATGCATCAACAAATCCCGCTCGTGGGACTGCCCCTGCATGAACTGACAACCCTGCTCCACCCCCTGCCCCGCTTCCGCTCTGTGCAGATTTATAAATGGATAGCGCGCGGCGTTCTTGATTATGATCAGATGACTGACCTCCCCCTTGCCGTAAGAGAGAAATTAAAAGAACGTTTCCCTCTTTGTTCGGCAAAACAAATAAGCCGGCATGATGACAGACATGCGGTAAAAATTGTCCTTGCCCTTGAGGACGGAGTAAAAATAGAATCAGTGCTTTTAAGTGACGGCAAAGAGCGCCTCACTGCCTGTCTTTCAACACAGGCAGGATGCCCCGCAGGATGCGTGTTCTGCAAAACCGGTCAAATGGGATTCATCCGTAACCTGAACAGTGCGGAAATTATCGAACAGTTTTTATTTTTGCGCACGGCCGCGTTGCGGACGATTGCGCATGAAAAAAAGATGCGCGAAATCGAAAACATTGTGATAATGGGCATGGGCGAACCTCTTTTGAATCCGGCTCATCTGCGAAAAGCCATTGCGGTAATCATCGATCCTGAGGGTATGAATTTTTCAAAACGCAGGATAACGATCTCAACCTGCGGCATTTACGATGGTATTATAGACATTGCCGAAAATGGGCCTTTAGTCCGGCTTGCGCTTTCACTGACTACCGCGGATGAGTTGCTGCGGCAAAAACTCATGCCGGTAACAGCAACCCAGCCGCTGAAGAAAATAAAGGAAGCGCTCATTCATTTTCAGCATAAAGGCGGCGGGCGCATTACCCTGGAAGCTGCGCTGCTTGGCGGCATAAATACCCGCAGGGAAGATGCCGCCTCCATTGCTGAATTTGCAAAAGGCATTGATGCGGTAGTAAACCTTATACCTTGGAACCCGGTCGCGGGTCTTGAGTTCGAGGGGAAGCCGCTGCGCGAACCTGATAAAAAAGAGACAGAAGATTTCATAACGATGCTGGAAAGTCTGGGGCTAAAAGTTACCCGGCGGCTGGGCAAGGGCAGAAAAGTAATGGGCGCCTGCGGTCAGTTGGGCTAACGCATGAGCAAATTAAATAGTGTCTGAAACAGTCCGATCAGGAAACCGAGGATTGCGCCGAAAATATCGATCCATTTTAATTGATCCGCCATCACATCAAGGATAATCCGCTCAACCCGCAGCATTTCAAGTGAATTGATTCTGTCCGCAACAAGAGCCTTAACGTCAATGGAAGCAAGCAAATTTTCAATCTGCCTGTCAGCCTCGGTCATTACTTTTTCAAAAAGAAAATTATCCAGTTTTTTCTTGTCGTCTTCGCCTATGTCCAAGAGCGCGCTTATGGTTTTATCCTGTTCCGCCATACGGCTGAAAGCATCCGAAGCGGCGTTAACTATCTTTTTCTTTACGGCGGCGTCATTCAGCAGATTATCCGCATTGACGAGAAGCTCTTCAATGATCTCCGGCATCTTCTGGTTCAATGTAGAATCGTACTGGCCTGCAGAAAGAAAAATACGCTGAAACACATTCAGCTTGAGGATGATGCCGCTCAATATTACCCGCCCTTTCGCTTCAAGCTCGCGGCGTATTTCATCGCGGCGCAAAAATTCAATGACAGCGGACGCGGCGCGGGGGTACAGTTTTTCCGTGGTTGACTCAAGTTTTGCGGAAAGAAAATTTTCCCGATCGGGAAATAATTCGCCGGGAGTTTTGCAAAGGACCTTTGCGGTGAAAAGCGAAATAGACGCCCTTATCTTTTCGCGGACATCTTCACGCCCAAGCCGCTGTCTTAATATTTCGGGAGTCAGAAGTTCCCTCTCCACCATTCCGCCGATGCTTTGCGCAAGCCTGTGCCGCTGCCGGGGCAGAATTCCAGGCGTAAAAGGCAGCCTGATTCCGAAAACACGGATTTCCCTGAGCGGGCGGAACAACATCCTGATTGCGACAACATTGGTAATAAATCCGATAACGGCTCCCACCAGAGGAGGGATCAAAAAAAGGAGAGGGTTCACTTGTCTGTGCTCTCTGCGGCAGTTCTTGCCTGATTTTCACTTTCGTATATATCCATTACATCTTCCCTAAGCCAGCCCTGTTGGTTTCCTTCCACAAGAACCCACGATACAAAACCGCTGCCGGCCTTTACAACCTGCCGCCTGAGTACGCGTACAAGAGAACCGCGCCTTAGATACCCAAGAGAAACGCCGTCCGCACCCGGTTCCGCGGCAAAATGGGTATACGAAGAGGTGATAACCCCAAAACCGATACAGTCTCTTGAGAGAGGAGATGTAACAGGCGGGATTACAGGAATCTCTTCCTTTTTGGCCTGACAGGCACACAGGATTAAGACAATGCACAAAAACAACGCTTGACCATGACTATATTTGACCGTTATTCTCATGTTAATGAAAAATATAACCGCTTTGACAATTTTAGTCATCATAATAAATACGCCTATCGCAACTAAATCAATATTAGGTCAGGAAAAAGAAAAGAATTACCATTTTTCAATAGGGACACAATTCGGCCTTGTTCATGGTCAGTCTATGGAAGTTGTGTACCCGACATATACCAAGGGTGAATTATTAAGCGAGTTACAATGGGACATGAAACCGGTTTTTTATTACGGCGCTCAGGCGGAATTCAGCCGTGTTGATCCGATGAAAGGCATAGGATTTTTTTCCATGATTTCGTATAAATCGGGTGTAACAGGGGATTCCGGCATTATGGAAGATCGCGACTGGGAATCAATGGAGAACGATGCGCTTACGAAATATTCAAAGCATACCAACAAAACACGTGAATTACACTGGCTGGATGCCGCCATCGGAGTTTCTTTCCCGGTAAAATCATATTTTTACATAACCCCTTTTTTAAGCGGCACATGGATGCACTTTTCATTTACAGCGAGGGACATTTACCTGAAATATGCAAGGGTAAAGACTTCAAATCTGCTGACGGGTGCGGGGGAAACGTTCTACCCAATTGATGATGATCCCGATGAAGTATCATTAACAGGCGATGATATCCGCTATTCACAGGATTGGCTTTTGATTGCCGCAGGCTTCACCATCGGGAGAAAGTTATCCGCGGATTTTAATTTTGACCTTACGTTTCAAATAACCCCTTTTACCGTTTGTCTTGCTACGGATGAACACTTGGCTACAAAGCATACATACGTTGACTATACCCATCAGGGTTTGTTTTTGGAACCACGCGGCAAAATTACCTATACCCTGCGGCAGCTTGAGTTCTCTCTTGAACTGGCATGGCGGTACATCGGGCTTACAAGAGGGGAAACATATATAAAGGTTGGAGACGGTGATTATTTCTATTCAGAAAACGAAGCCGGCGCCGGCTTGTCATTCATGGATACCTGTTTCGGCGTCAGAATAAGATTATAAAAACAAAGCCTGCGGAAACAGAAAATGCAGAAGCGAGACGAGAAGCAGCCCAACCCCAATCGGTTTTCTGAAACGCAAAAGAGCCACCCCAAGGCGATCAAGCGTTTCCGCGTCAGAAGACGAATTATGACGGTAAACGCCAAAAACCAGAATTATGCCGGCAACAACACCGGCAAGCGAGGGAACAAGGTCGCCCAGAATGGGTATTCTGTTCTCGAACGGGGACAGAAGCTTCAAAACTCCTGTAACGGCGCTCAATATTCCAAGCACAAGATGAAAGACGGGGCTGTTCATTGAAAACTTCATGCTTTTTTCAATTGTTTCCTCTTCCTCACCCGTGAAAAGTACATAACCGCTCAAACCATTGCATAAAATAGACAAAAAATACAACTGGATCATATATAAAAAATAACTCCAAAAACGATTTTCGTCAATCCGGGAGTTATCACTCCGGTTTCATTTTTATTTTAAGAGTAGATTTTTCGGTCTGTAATACCAGCGCCAGTTCTGATGAGTCAAATGGAATCGCAAAACGGTATTCCTCCTGCTGCTGCGCGCTGAAAAAAATACGATGGTAAAAGACCGGGGAATCCTCATTTCCGGCTGTAATCAAGGTTGATGCAGCCGGTGAAACCGCTATGTCAACAGCGCCCGTATAGCCCTGCCTGTTCTTTTGCACCGATTTTTTCACCAGCATTATGACCATTTCTTCATATTTGATTCCCTTGATTTCAAGTTTATTACCGTCCAGTGACCAGGAATTGTCAAAATAACCCATAATGGAAAGGACAAAAATAGCAACGAATGAAATTATAATGGTAAAAAAAAGCATAGCTTTGGGTTTGCTGGAAATAAGCGGTTTTAACAGATTAAAACGGTTGTGTTTTTGTACGACATAAAGGTCTCTTACAGCCTGGGGCGCATTGGCAAGCCTGCGTTCCCGGTTGTAGTAAAAATGAAGAGGCTCATCTTTGTCCACAACCGCAGTGTCCGGCTTGCTCAGATTATAATTTGCGTTTGGCCTTTGCGGCTTTTCTTCATCACTCATGGAGCCTCCCCGATAAACCTGTCAGTTCTCCACCAGACCATATTTATTTTAAAATTGTCTACCAGCATAGCGGATAAAATACCTTCCGGTGAAAGATAAAAATCACTGAATCTGATTTCATCGCCTGAGAAGTTGACATATCCCCGGCGCTGTTCACGGGTAATGATGTCAAGGAAAAGAATCGAATAGCCTGTGTCAACAGGAGAATAAAAAAGCGCCTTCCCGCCGCGCATCATGCCCAGCATTGAATATAACATTGATATTTTTGATTGCCGTCCGTTTTCAAAAACTTCATAAGGGGGGATTTCTGCGGAACCGTCGTAAATGCCGGTCTCAATATCAAGAGTCCATATAACAGAACCTGCGGGTTCGCTGCCGGTCCTGATTTTGGTTGACTGATCAAAAGTATCGCGGTAGTAATCCGCCTTAAGAAAAATCTTTCTTGAATCCGGAGCTGCTGTGATACGGTCTACTGATGAAAATGCCGAAGCCATGTCGGGCATGGCAGGAATCGTACCTGAAGAGATTTTTACCAGATAGAGTAAAACCCCCGAAGCGTTATACCAATAAACATTCCAGCCGCCTGGAATTCTGCAGATCACGGCAAGTTCATCTCCTGTGGAAGAACACAAACCCACAATCCGCGGAAACGGACTGCCGCCTATTCCCTCCCTGCCAAGATAATCGATAAAGCGGCCGTTCTGATCAAAATGAAGGATAATCCCGTCAAGCTGGGCGTCGCTCTCCGGATCAAGGCGGTAAGGAGGAGGAAGCCTGTCTTCTACAAATATATGTTTACGGGAATCTACCGTTATCCATCCGGGTTCCCTCAGGGGGTGGGAAAATGCCCAGCGGGTAGCCTGCTCTTCGGGAGCGATGTTTATTTTAAGGCTTATCGGAGCGGGGTTGGCCTCCTCGTTATAAATCATAAAAAGCAAATCGCCGTAGGAATTGTAACGGACTATCTTCGCGCTGTTTCCGTCTGTAATGTAAAATAGACCGTCCCTCATGGTAAAGCTGGTTCTTCTGACGCCGGAATCCCCTTCGAGCAGGTACAGGGCGATTTGATCTTCCATTGGGCCGGCATCAAGTGAAAAAAGGTCTTCCCTTTCAACAGAACTTATTGCGTTTTTTTTACAGGCGCAAAGAGAAACTAACGGCAAGGCCGCCGCCAAAAGGAAAAAATACTTCATGTTCTTCTAAAATCTATCTTTTAGCGGTGTTTGTCAATGTCTGGGCTAAACTTGACCTGTAAAATACCGTAACATTGTTCCGTGGCGGCTGCGCACAACCCTTACGGGAGCTAGGACGGCTGTAAATTTTATTCTTAATTGAAAGACAGATTGCCTTTGCGGTCAAATTTATATACCGTATTCATTGAACCCGCACCGTATGCTCCCTTCAGGGGTGCACGCAGCCGCCCAACAGCATATTTCAGGACAAGGTTATCTACTTAGTCAGATTTCAGTTCTAGTAAGGACTGCCGGTCTGTACTTGTTCGATAAGCGAATTCAGGTGAATTTGCCTTTGCGTCTGCGCCAGCCCACTGGTATTGGCTACACCAGTCCGTTGGTGTAGCGCCGGGGCGTTACTTAGGGGAGAAAAGCCCCCTTCACCGCCATTTTCACTGCTCTCTGTTCTCAGGGGCGCACCAGCCGGAAGCCGACATCGATGTCTCGAAGGTACAGGCGGTGGGATCTCCGGCACGCCGAACGCGTTCCCCATACATTACCTTTATACCCCTCGCCGCGTACCACCCGGTCGACGCCAGAGGACACGCCCGTGGGATTCGAAGTACCCAACCCTGTATATGTGTTGGCATACCAGTCCCAGCACCATTCCTGCACATTTCCGCTCATGTCGTGTATCTTAAGATCGTTCTCTGTTTTCTTCCCTACCTCATGGGTTTTCCTGCTATTATCGTAAGCAGAACCTGTTAAACTGGTATCTCCACTATTACGATCATACCACCCAACAGCGCCTAAATTGTCGCTCCCCGGATAAGCATAGCTACCGGGAGAACCGTTCCCTCCCTTAGCCGCATACTCCCACTGCGCCTCTGTAGGCAGACGGTAGCCGTTGGCGCTTATATTTTGAGTTATTGTCAGGCCCGAAGTATTGACTATCTGCTTGTTTTCAAAATTGCCTCTTATTATTGTTCCGTTAAACGTGTACACCTTATCCAGCCCCTCTTTTTCACTCAGCTTGTTGCAGAACTCCAGGGCGTCATACCAGGTTACACACTCAACAGGCCGCCTGTTCTGTACTTCCCCGGATGCCTGATTGTTTGTAAAATAGCTGGGGGTAGCCGAAATTCCATTTGTGTTGCCCGTCATTACAGT
>JAIRRJ010000106.1 GCA_031256035.1 Treponema sp.
TTCCACAACCGCCGCGGCACATTCATCGCATGATGTTTCAATACCAAGAACCTTCATATTACTCCGCTTTTATTATAGCGGAAGCGGATTGTAAAGAATAACCTTGTTTGACGAACAGGGGCAGTTGTTCGGCAAGTACGGCAGCCAATTCCGGCGACCATGTATGCCCGATCATTACCGAACGGCCTGTTTTTTGTGCTCTTGCAAGCCCGTTTGAAACATAACGCAGCATAGAATCCTTATCCTGCTCATTATCGATAAACACATCACGTTCTGCGATTTTAATTCCAAGCCGCCTCGCTACAGCGGGAACTGCCGTTTCGGCGGTTGTTCTGGAATCAACAAAACTTATGCCCTGTTCGGCGCAAAAAGAAAGTATGGTTTCTACCGCATCCCTGTCCATGGTAATTTTAGACCCCTGATGATTGTTGATACCCGCCACAGGACCGACTTCTTCTAAATTGCGTTTCAGTATCGCGCGGATCTCACTTGCGCTCATCCCGGAATAAATCGCGCCGGGACCTGGGTTTTGCGCGCCAAGAGCTTCCATCGGCTGATGCAAAAATACTTCTTTGCCTGCTGCCCTGATCCGCCTTGCCGCCTCAACTGAATGCGGCAGACCGGGCAGTACCGCAATGGTTAACGGGAAGGGGATATTGAGGAAAGGTTCAAGTTCGCGCAGATTGTTACCTGCATCATCAATAATGAAAACAAGCGTTCCCGGCTTTTCAGACACGCTTTCAGGGGGCGCAGAGGGGACAGAACTTGAAACAATGGGGACAGTACGCGCGGACGGTATTGAAACTGTAGGCTTTGGCTGTTCAACTGCTATAACCGGTTTTGATGCTGGCTTTTCTTCAACAGGCGCATTTATCTGTACAGGCTGCTCGACAGGCATGCTTGCAACAAGTTCTGATACTTCAATTCCGGGGACAACGGGTTTAGGCGGGTTTTTCAATGTTGAATGTATCTTTATGATCGCAAATGAAACGCTTGCGGAAAAAGCGACTAATGCCCCCACCAGAATAACAGCCCGTATCGCATCCGAAAAACCGATTTTCCTGCGTTTTTTGGGAGTTTTCGCGGGGTTTGGTCGTTTTTGCCTTGCTTTTAGCGAAGATTTTTTCGGTATAACCGGCTTGGGGGCTGTTTTTTCAGGTTTTTTCATTCGCATTGAGGGGTTTGATACCCCGCCCTTCAGGGCGATTAAAAAGGTATTAAACCCCGAATATAACTCCCTTTTAAGAACAACATACCCCGTCCCTTTAGGGCGGGGTTGTTGATTCTGCGTGTTATTATTATCGGCGGCTATTCTCTTGATTCGTAGATTCGGTACAATTGACAAGCTCTTTATCAATACATAACGAGAAAAAAGCTTAAGCCTTTACCTGTAGCAAATCTTTTCCGCTACTTTTTGCCAAATATACCCTTAAATATTGCATTTCCCGCCTGTCTGCCAACTGCGCTCACGGTGCTCGAGGCGGCGCGCTTGGCAAGAGTAGTCGCCATATTCGGCTGAGCCTTTGGCTGCTTTGCCGGTTTGTCAGGCGCCTGCACCGGGGGTCTTTTCTGCAATACATCGAACGCGGATTCGCGGCTGGTTTTCTGAACGTACTTCCCATAAAGCGGGCAGGCGTTGGTCAGCTCCCTTATGCGCTCCGGCGCCGCGGCTCCAAGAAAACTTTTTGGCGGCAGTATAAATGCGCGCTCTACCATCTGGGGTGCGCCCTTTTCGTCAAGCATGGAGACAAGGGCTTCGCCGGTATTAAGCTGTCCCAAAACAGCTTCGCAGGAAAAAGCGGGGTTCGTCCTGAATGAAGCGGCGGCAGCTTTTATCGCCTTCTGATCCTTCGGAGTGTATGCCCGCAGCGCATGCTGAATCTTGTTGCCAAGCTGAGACAAAACATTGTCGGGAATATCAGAGGGCGCCTGGGTAATAAAGTAAATGCCCACGCCCTTGGAACGTATGAGGCGCGCTACCTGCTCGATCTTTTGCAGAAGAACTTTCGGCGCGTCTGTAAACAGAAGGTGCGCCTCGTCAAAAAAGTAAACCATTTTAGGCTTATCCAAATCGCCGACTTCCGGCAGCATTTCGTATAACGAAGAAAGCATCCATAAAAGAAAGGTTGAATAGAGCTGGGGGCTTTGGAAAAGAGCGACACAATCCAAAAGATTTATATAGCCCCTCCCCTTTTGATCGCAGCCAAACCAGTCCTGCAGATTAAGGGCAGGTTCGCCGAAGAAAACTTCCCCTCCGTTGGTGGCAAGGGTTAAAAGGTTACGCTGAATCGTCCCCAGAGTCTGGGTTGATAAATTGCCGTAGGTATCCAACAGAGCCTTTGAGTTGTCCGCCGCATAGCGCACCAGAGCCTGCAAGTCTCTTAAGTCAATCAACAAAAGGTTTTGGTCGTCTGCCATCTTGAATATTACCTGTAAAACCCCTGTTTGGGTTTCATTAAGACCAAGGATGCGGGCAAGAAGAATCGGCCCCATACCAGCTATGGTAGTGCGTACCGGAATGCCGTTTTTGCCGTACACATCGAAAAAGCGTACGGGATAATCACAATACGCAAAATCCTTGATACCCATGCTCTGGACGCGCTCTTCTACCTTCGCGTTTTTCTCACCAGCTTTGCACAAGCCGGAAACATCCCCTTTTACATCCGCCATAAATACCGGGACGCCCATGTCGCTGAACATTTCCGCAAGAACCTTTATGGTTACGGTTTTGCCGGTTCCGGTGGCTCCGGCAATAAGCCCGTGCCTGTTAAGCATCCTGGTGATCATGTAGACCGGTTCACTGCCTGTCGCAACCCACAGTTTGTCTTTGGCGGAACTTGAAGACGCACCACTTGCAGGAGCAGCAGCAGGCGTGGCGCCAGTAGGCGCCGGAGCGTCAATTTTCGCGCCGCATTCATTACAGAATTTAGTTCCCGCTTTTATTGCCGCATTGCAGCCAGGGCATTTAAGGTTCTGTTCCATCTTCGCGCCGCACTCATTACAAAATTTCGCTCCCGCATTAACCGCCGCATTGCAAGCCGGGCATCTAAGGTTCTGATCTGACATATATTACCTCGCTATTTTCTTTTTATTATTTTACCATGTTATATAGAAATGTGCCAGACACAATATTGAAATTATATCTTCTCTTTTGTTTATTGCAGTAATTTCCTTGTCTCTTCAATATGTTACTTTTAACCCTTCTTTTTTGTATAATTCCATACTTTTATCTACAGTGAGCAATGTGAAATTGTTCTTTATAGCTTCCCATATTAAGAATCTGTCAAACGGATCCTTGTGATGAATTGGTAATTTATAATTGGTTATCAAATCAATTGTATTTATTGTTTTGCACTGAAAATAACTGCCTTGTAATTCTTCAAAAAAATCATCGGGTGTCCCGCCATTAAGAGACAATTTTTTCAATCCGAATTTAATGGAGATTTCCCACAGACTTATTGGGCTATAGTATATTTCATTATTTTCATCCAAAAGAATTGATTTTATTTCCCCGGATAGTCTGCCTGTATCAAGAAATGACCATAATAAAATATGAGTATCAACCAAATAATTCAAAAACTTACTAATTCCTCATCTGTCATTGCAAAATCATCCGCGAATTCTACAGACATTTTACTTTCCAGTGTCCCTAATTGTCTTTTTTTGCTTTTTTTCCATTTTTCATAGGAAACTATTACAGCAATGTTCTGTTTCTTTTTACCATACGAGATAGCAACTTCATTTCCAGCCTCAACATCCTTCATTATTGAAGAAAAATGGGTTTTGGCTTCCGCTAACTGTAATGTTTTCATGGTTTTAATATACTATACTTGGTCAATTTGGTCAAGCATTTTTCATGAAATGCCAATATTTGCCCTTGTACCATTACAGGGACATATCGCTCCCTGTTACAAGGACGGATCGCTCCCTGTTACAGGCACGGATTACTACCCGTTACAGGGACGGATTGCTCCCTGTAACAGGCACTTCTCTTAATTTTCGCCGTCAGCGAGGGTGCAGATTGCCTGCGCCCATTTTACGAACTTGAGGTTTGCCAAATCGCGGACGGTTTTGATGTTGATGTTTGGCAGAGCTTCGTTGAGCAGCTTTGCGCCGTTCTCGCTGATTCCCGCGATAGCGTAAATCGGGGCGTCAGCGATCTCTTTGAGGGGGCTTGTCTCATACTTCTTGATCACAAATTTGTCGATGTTCATTGTCATTTTCTTTCTCCTTGCCGGCTTATTGCCGTTAATTTTTTTGCCGTTGCTTTGCAGCGAAACGGCTATAATTAAACGCCGCCAACGGCGGCCCTTAATTCCCTACTGCCTCTCAAATGTATCCTTTTCTTCGATATATTTATATGTTCCCGCCGTTCCGTTGCTTGCATTGCCTGCGTAAAACGCTTGCCGTATAAAAGGCGGATTGAATCCAGAAGCATGAAAACCACTTGAAGGTATCGTGCCTTGAAAGGTAGCACTCCTTATGGAGTAACCAGTAAACGCACCTTCCCCTATCGTCTTCACTGATGCAGGTATGGTGATGCTTGTTATTGGGCATTTACCAAACGCAGAACGCCCTATCGTTGTAACCGATGAACCAATTGTAACACTTGACAGGCTTCTACACTCTATAAACGCACGGTCACCTATCGTTGTAACCGATGAAGGTATGGCAATGCTCGTTAGTTCATGGCAAGCGTTAAACGCATCTGCACCAATCGTAGTTACTGATGAAGGGGAACTGAAAATAACGCTTGTTAGGCTTATTACACTCTCAAACGCCCTTGCTTCTATCGTTTTTACCGATGAACCAATGGTAACGCTCGTCAGGTTTCTGCATCCAGCAACCGCATTCATTGCAATTACCTGAGCGTCAATGATAACGCTCGTCAGGCTTTCGCAACCATGAAATGTATGTCCTGCCACCAATTTTACCGATGAAGGGATGGTAATGCTTGTTATGCCAGTGCCTGCAAATGCTTGCGGCTCAATTGAAGTTACTGAATTAGGAATGGTAATGCTGGTCAGGTTTCTGCAAAATTCAAAAGCGCCATTTCCGATTGTTTTCAACGATGCGGGGAGCGTAATGCTGGTCAGGTTTTCGCACCCAGTAAAAGTTCTTGGTCCTATCTCCGTTACCGATGCAGGGATGGTAACGCTCGTCAGGCTTGTGTTGTGAAGAAAGACAGCATCCCCTAACGCTGTTACCGGCAGTCCGTTAATGGTTTCCGGGATATGCACGTTTGCTTCGTTTACAGTGTTTGAATGTGTCAACCTTACGGACTTCCCTCCAATAATATCGTATGCTAATCCTTCGGGGGTTGTTCCTTTTCCGGTTACTGCTGTTGAGGTTTGCGTTGTCGTCCCCCCTGTACTGGTAGTCCCGCCCGTACCGGACGTGGTTGTCGTCCCTGTCGTGCTGGTAGTCCCGCCTGTACCGGACGTGGTGGTTGTCTCTGTTGTTGTTGGCGGGGTTACAACTACCGGCGTTTCTGTTTCGGTTTTCTCTCTGCGTCCGCCACGGTTTCCCCGTGCTGTTTCCAGCTCCGCCTGCAATTCGGCTACTTTTTCCTCATTTCCGGCGCCTTTTAATGCCGCAAGTTCTGCTTCCAATGCTTTTTCCCTTTCGCTTTTTTTGGGGGCGCAGCTTGTTAAAAACAAGCCGACAGCCAAAACCGTCAAGATTAATGCAATCTTCCTCATCAATAACCTCTCTTTACGTTGCGTAAGCAACGAATTTTATCGAACGCTGCCAACGGCGGCGATAACTCCTTAACATTTTCTTGTTAAAATATTTCTCAAATTTCAACTCGCAAAGACACAAAGGCGCAAAGAACGCAAAGGAAGAAATAAGTGTCCTATTCCCTACTTCTTTGTCCACACGTCGCTGTTGGCATTCGGCCTCGTATATGTTCCCGGCCCCTCTGCCTTAAACTTATCCCGGAGCGCGGGGCTGCCGGGAAACATTGAATGCCCATGCTCTCGTCTGCCCTGATAGCCGATGATCTCGGGATCAATAGCGCCCAATGTAACGCTGGTAAGGCCGGTGCAGCCTGAAAACGCAGAACTCTCTATAGCAGTTACCGATGCGGGGATAGTAATGGTAGTAAGGCCAGAGCAACTGTCAAACGCATCTGCCTCCAATTCGGTTACCGCCGGAGGGATGACAATGCTTGTAAGGCTTTTGCATCCCCTAAACATACCTAACCCGATTCTGCGCAGCGCCTGAGGAAGCGTAATGCTCTTAAGGCTGGTACAGCTTGAAAAAGCGTTTCTCCCTATTTCAGTTACCGATGAAGGAATGTTAATGCTTGCAAGGCTTCTGCAGTCCCAAAACGCGTTAAACCCTATTTTGGTTACCGATGAAGGGATAGTAACGCTCGAAAGACCGTAACAATTTTCAAACATCTCGCCATGAATTTCTGTAAATGTTGAAGGGATGGTAATGCCTGTCAGTTTGCTGCCCTTAAACCAGTTGCACTCTGTTTTTGTAACCGTTGAAGGAATGGAAAAATTCCCGCTCTTGCCTTTAGGAACCAAAAGAAGCGTTTGAACGCTGTGGTCAAACAAAACGCCGTCTACGCTCTTATACTTGCTGTTTCCCGCATCAACATTAATTGCCGTCAATGCGTCGCAGTCTGTAAATGCGCCAAGGTTCATGTCGGTTACCGATGCGGAGACGGCAACGGTCGCCAGGCTTCTACAGCCTTTAAACGCATTGTATTGGATGGTTTTTACCGTTGAACCGATGGTAACGCTCGCGAGATTGGTACAGTCCTTGAACATCCCATATTGCGAATCTCCCGAGATGACTGTTGAATTAACGGTAACGCTTGTCAGACCGGTGTTTAGAAATGCACCTCCTCCCACCGTTGTTACCGATGCAGGGATAGTAACGCTCGTTAAACGGCCGCAATTCATAAATGCTAACATCTCTATCGTTGTTACCGATGAAGGGATTGTAATACTTGTCAGACCGTTACGTCCGTAAAAAGCACTCTCCTTTATCGTTTTTACTGTTGAAGGTATGGTATACGCTCCCTTCTTGGCAGGAGGGCAGAAAATAAGATCTTCTCCGTTGTTTTCAAGCAAAACACCCCCCACGCTTGAATACACTTTGTTTCCCGCCTCTACATTTACTTCTTCCAGTTTATCGCAACCTTCAAACGTTTGATTATAACCAAAAATTGCAATGGAAGTTACCGATGCTGGGATAGTAATGCTGGTCAGGTTGGGGCAACGTGCAAACACAAATTTACCTATTGTTGTTATGGACGAAGGCGAACTAAAAGTAACAGTTGTAAGGTTATAGCAGTCGGTAAACACCCATTCTCCCAACGTTTCTACCGATGAAGGTATGGTAACGCTTTTCAGGTTTTTGCAGTTGTAAAACGCCTCTCTCCCTATCGAAGTTACCGATTCAGGGATGGTAATGCTTGTCAGTTTGTCATTGGCATAGAACGCCTTATCCCCAATAGCGGTTACTGTCGAAGGGAGTGTTATATTTGTCGCCTTACCGGCGTACGATGTCAACGTCCCACCGCTCATCTTCAAATCCCCTGCCGGCGGCATTACCGTTGACCCGCTTGTTGTTGTAGTACCACCCGTGCTGGTCGTCCCTCCTGTGCTGGTAGTGCCGCCTGTACCACCCGTGGTTGTCGTCCCTGTCGTGCTGGTAGTCCCGCCAGTACCGGACGTGGTGGTTGTCTCTGTTGTTGTTGGCGGGGTTACGACTACTGTCTCTGTTTCGGTTTTCTCTCTGCGTCCGCCACGGTTGCCCCTTGCTGTTTCCAGTTCCGCCTGCAATTCGGCAACTTCTTCCGCTGTGCCTGTTTTGATTAGAGCCTCCATCCTTGCCTGCAATTCGGCAATTTGAGCTTCCAATGCTTTTTCAGCATCGCTCTTTTTGGGGGCGCATGATGTTAAAAACAAGCCGACAGCCAAAACCGTCAAGACTAATGCAATCTTTCTCATCTTTAACCTCATTTTACGCCGCATGAGCGGCGAATTTAATCGAACGGCTCCGCAACGCGGAGACGAATTCTCCTTTTTCCTGTTCATACGATTCTCTCCTATTGTGACAAGCAAGTAACAGCTTGACATCTTCGTTTTTTAGTACGATACTCTAAATTGCCGCCCAGGGTCGTTTCGGACGTAAGCTCAAGGGGGCCGGAAATGGTCAGCACGAGGCACCTGGAACGCGCACTTTCCAAAAAGTTCGTATACAGAAAAATATACCCCCTCACTTTATCGCAACTCCCATACTCTTCATTCCTCACTGCTCACTTTTCACTGCTAACTGTTACCTGGACAACTTCGCATCAGACCATCCATGGTGAACATCCAGCAGCCTGTTGTTGGATGTATTGACGGCGCCGCCCATGCTGTTGAATTCGGCAATATCAAAAGTCAGCGCTACCGGGTTTTGATCGGGTATATCAACCACATATCCTTCTTTGTCAATGTAGTTGCCCTGATACCATGTAGAGTCACAATAGATTTTGCGCCCGTCTTTCAGGATTATTACGTTCCATGCATGGTTGCCGGTTGATGAAGACCATGTTTCAACGCTTGCAACGTGCGGATGGTTTGCAAACGCTTTCGCCACGGCATCGGAGTATCCTTCGCACACCGCTTTTTTGATGTTCGGATTGCGGTATTTTACCTTTATGCCGTATGCTTTTTCAAAGTCATATTGATATTCGGCTGCTATCTGCAAAACAACCTTTTCAATTTCCCTGAATACCGGGTCTTTTCTGCGTTCATCCATGCGGTACTGCGCTTCGTCCTGGGCTTTTTTGGTTACGGTGAACTTAATTACACCGTTCCCGATGGCGCCGCTGCTGTTGCCCCAATACTGGGCTTCCCATGTCGGCTGAGGCCATCTGTATCCCGCCTTTGGGACTACCGTAAATTCCAGAACCGCATAACCTTCTTTGTTATAGAAAAACCGCCATGTAAAATCCGAAGCCGACTGGGAATTTTCTTTTAACAGTTCGGCTCTTGTTTTTACCGCCTCATCAATTGCATATTGCGGAATAAAACCTGCCGGTATGACAATGGGTTTCTGCGGATCGGCTGCCGGAGGCGGAGTTACTACTGTCGCAGGAGGCGTTACAGGTGGAGGAGTTACTACCGCCGGAGGAGGAGGCGCATTGTTCAAGGCGAGTAACTGCTGCAGCTTCGCGCCTTCCCTTAACGCGATGTTTGACTCCGCAAGAATGGAGCCGGTGGTGACAGTTATCGTTCTGGTTCTGAAACGGTATGTTTCGCCTGTTTTTTCAAGAACGCCTGTAACAACATGCGCCGCGTTCAGCTTCCTGCCGATTTCCCGTGCGGCGGCATCGCTGACTGCGCCGGATACTTTAAGGTTCGCTTCGCTTAGGGCGCGGTCGGTATCGGCGCGGGCAATTACCGTGCAAGTCTTCTTGCCTGTCAGGAAACGTGCCATTTCGCTGAGGGCATAAGCGGAAAAGTCTTCCGTGGCGGAATTGAAATTCAGCAGGGCAACTTTAGGGCCGCCGAAAAACTTCAGGCTTAAGGCATTGCCCGCCTGCTGTATTGCCGCATCCAGTTCTGTTTGCGCGGCGGCGGCGAACACGAACATCATTCCCAAAACAGCTAAAGCAATCGCTTTCTTCATATATACCTCCTGTTATATGCCCAAACTATTTTTGCGCCCATTTCCATTCGCCCTTGCCGCGGGTAAATGTTCCGGCTTTGCGCCCGTTGTTTGTATAGAGCTTGGCAAGCGGGACGAATTTGGGGCCGGGCGAAAAATCACTTACTTTCTCAGCATTAATGCGGTCAAGATAGCCGCCCCTTTCACTGTCACCGCTTCCTTCTATGGTTACGTTATTACCGATGGTTATAGTCGCGAGTATGTGAGGCTTGGTCGAGCCTCCCCCGCCGACAGTAACATTATCGGGTATTGTTAAACTGGTGATTCCCCGTTCCGTAATTGCCTGCCAGTAGATTTGGCTGACAGGAAACCCCCGTAATTTCGATGGAAACTTAATAGTTTTTTCTTTCCCTTCATACTTGGAAATAATTATCGATTTGCCGTCATCGGAATAACAAACCAAAAAATCCCCTTCGGCTGTTTCATTACGTGCAAATGCTTCTTCCCCGATATTCGCAACATTGCCTAAAAATGTTATACTTGAGAGATTGCCCTGGGCAAACGCCTCTCTCCCGATGCTGGTAACGCCTTTGCCAATGGTTACGCTTGAGATTTTGGTTTGAAAGAACGCCTCTTCTCCGATGCTTGTTACGCTGTCGGGGATGGCGACACCGGCGGAGAGTTCGCAGCCCTTGAATACTTTTGCCCCGATGCTCGTAATGACCCTGCCAAGGGTTACGTTCGCAAGTCTGCGGCACTTCTCAAATGCCGACTCTTCGATTAAAGTAACCTTGTCGGGAATGGTGACAGAGGCGAGGTCCGAACATTCCGCAAATGCCCTCTTGCCGATTTTTGTAACGCCTGACGGAATGTTAATGCTTGCAAGTTTGCTTTTTTCAAATGCCGACTCTCCGATAAAAGTAATGCTGTCGGGGATGATCAGATTTTGAATACCTGCGTTTTTAAACGCGTTTGCCGCAATTCCTGTAACAGGCTTTCCGTTTATGTGCGAAGGAATCTGCCCATCCTTCCACCTTTGAACTTTATATCCGGTTATGATTACCGACTTGCCGTCATTGGACGGAGACGTTTCAAAATCTTTTTCGGCCTTGCCCGTAACCGCCACGCCCCCGCCGGCTTTGGCGACACTGGCATCTGCGAACGCGCCTTCCCCGATATTTGTTACGCTGTCGGGAACAGTTACGCTGAAGAGTTTGTTGCCAAAGAATGCCTTTTTCCCGACAGACGTAACAGTGGGGGGGATGGCTATTTCGGTGAGTTTGTTATCGCTGAACGCCCAGTCTCCGATAGTTTTTACGCCTTGGGAAATGACAACGGAAGTGAGCAGGTTGTTCTTAAACGCCGAATTCCCGATACTTGCGACATTTCCGGGAATGGTTAAAGCGGCTAGCAGGTTTAACTCAAAGGCTGAATCACTGATGCTCGCAAGGCTTGACGGGATGGTCAATGCGGCGATTTTATTCTCCGTAAATGCCGCTTTCCCGATACTTGTAACCTTGGCGGGAAGGGTTAATTGCGAAAGTTTGTTTTTCGCAAACGCTTCTTCCCCAATGCTCGTAACGCCTGCGGGAATGGTAACATCTGTAAGTTCGTTTTTCGCAAATGCAGAATCCCCGATACTCGTAACGCTGCCGGGAATGGTTACCTGACTGAGCTTTTTATTCCAGAACGCCCTTCTGCCAATTCCGGTTACCGGCTTTCCGTCTATAGTCGAAGGAATCTGTACGGCAGTTTGAGTCCCTTTATACCCGGTAATTATTGCGCCGCTGCCGCTTAATTCGGCTTGCCAATCACCTTCTTCTTTCTTTTCACCCTTCTGCACGGCACCTGCCGCAGCTCCCGCCTGCATCGCAAGGCCCTGCCGGAGGTTTTCCCAGTATGACACCTTGCCGGCATCGGGGGCTTTATCAAACCCCTGCTCAACAATAACTTGATGCATATTGGGCGGGTATATAACGGCTACAAGATCAACCACGGCTTGCCGTGCCTGCGCAACATCAGATTTATCCATAACAAAACTCCTTTTACGCCGCGCCGCTACGCAGCTAATTACGCTGCCTCAGGCAGCGGCGTCTCCGAAAGAAACTATTATTCTTTCAATTATTTTCTCCAACAAATTCTCCGTCTTTCCAGTTGCCGTCTTTAATATCGCCGTCAAGGAAAATCATTTTCCCTTTACCGTTTGGTGAGCCGTGAGCCCAATCGCCTTCGTAAAAATTGCCGTTTACGTGCGTATACTTCCCCCTGCCGTGGCGTTCACCATCGGCAAAATCGCCTTCGTAAACATCGCCGTTTGCATAAGTCTCTTTTCCTTTGCCTGTCAGATCGCCATTTTCAAAATCTCCTTCATAAATATCGCCGTCAGCGTAAGCCATCTTCCCTTTTCCGTGGAGTACGCCGTATACAAAATCGCCTTCGTAAACAAAGCCTTCCGAAGAAAAATTTCCCTTGCCGTGCCATTTCTCTTCAACAAAATCACCTTCGTAAACACCCCACTTGTAATCTGTATATTTCCCTTTTCCGTGGCGTTTACCGTCTGCCCAATCGCCTTCGTAGACACCGTGTTTGTCTGTTAATCTCCCTTTGCCATGGCGTTTACCGTCTACCCAATCGCCTTCGTAAACACCGTGTTTGTCTGTATATTTCCCTTTGCCGTGGCGTTCACCATCGGCAAAATCGCCTTCGTAAAACACTCCTTTTGCGTATACCATTTTTCCTTTGCCGTGCGCTTTGCCGTCAACTGTATCGCCTTTGTATTCAGAGCGGTCTTTATATGTTAGTTTTCTTTTCTCTGACACAAAATCAGTTTTCCTGCCGATGAAATCTTTTGCAAAGTTAGATGAGGATGTACCGTTTCGTGTCTTTGATGTTCTTTGCGCCTTCGTGTGAACTCCCGAAAAAAACTAAGGTCTTGGGTTTCCGCATTCGGCGCAGAACTTGCCGGTATTCCCGGCGCGTCCGCAGGAACAGTTCCAGTCAGCAGCGGGAGCCGGTTTACCGCATTCGGCGCAGAACTTGCCGGTGTTCCCGACATAGCCGCAGGAACAGTTCCAGTTTGTAGACGCAGCCGGCGCTGGGGCAGGAGCAGGTTTGCCGCACTCGGCGCAGAACTTCCCGGTATTCCCGGCGCGTCCGCAGGAACAGTTCCAGCCTGCGGCCGGCGCAATGCCTGTTGTTACACCGGCTGCCGCCACTGGAGTTGGTGCCACCGGAGCAGGAGCAGGCTGACCACAGCCGGCGCAAAACTGGCCGGTATTTCCGGCACGGCCGCAGGAACAATTCCAGCCTGCCGCAGGAGCGCCTGCAACCGGTTGTGGTTTGCCGCAGCCGCCGCAGAATTGTCCGGTATTTCCGGCGCGTCCGCAGGTGCATGTCCAACCCGCGGCGGGTTTTTTATTAATGGCGCTCGTTATGGCGCCCACAAGAGCTGAAGCGCCGGTATTTGGAGCGCCCGGAACGCCTGGTTTGGTAAGATTAGTAACGGCGCCTTTAAGAACCGTACCCAGTATTTGTTTCCCCATAGTTATTCTCCTATTAGTGATTAATTGTTTGTGATTAGTGATCAGTTTGTTGCAAGTTATCTAAACGAGTTGCTAACGCGCCTTGCTTACTAACAACGCTACTACTGATCACTAACCACTGATCACTGACTATGCCCGCGGTTTGCCGCAGCCGGTGCAGAAGTTGTCTGTATTCCCGACACGACCGCAGGAGCAGTTCCAAGACGCAGATGCAGCGGCGGGAGTTGAAGCGCCTTTTTTACCAAACACCTTCGTAACAGCTTTCACCGTCGATGTTGAAGAACCTCTGCGGGCAGCAGTTTTGGTCTTTTTCTTGGCGCCGGTTTTTCCGACAGCAGCCTTGACAGCGCTGTTAAGAACCGAATTCAAAATATTTTTCGCCATAATTAACTCCTATGTCGTGCGGCTGACACCAATTGCGTTAGCCGCACAGTTAAATCGTGCGCTCAAGCCTGCGGTTTACCGCAGCCGGCGCAGAACTTACCGGTGTTTCCGGCATTGCCGCATGAGCAAGTCCAGGGGCCAGCCGCCGCTGCCGGAGCGGGACCTCCGCAGCCGGCGCAGAATTTGCCGTCGTTTCCGGTTTGACCGCAGGGGCAGTTCCATCCGTCCGCGGTTACAACGGCGGTTGTTCCGGCTGCTACCGCCGCCGCTCTAAGGGCTGCTTTTTGTTTCGACTTAATAGTCAGTAAAACTATTCCGCCAATGGCGACAGCCAGCAGCGGAAGGCCAATGAGCGGGCGGTAGAACAGCCACGCAATGGCAATTACTGTCAATGACCATGCGAAGCCGCCGACACCGCAGACAAACTTCAAACCGGCGCCGACAATTTTTCCAAGGATCGGCAATACCTTAAACAGCGAGGGTAAGATGTCAAATATTGCCCAGAGTCCCCAAATAATTAAAATGACGCCAATAATGCGGAGTATCCATGTCAATGCGCTGTTTGCTTTCAGAGCGTCCGAAAACATGGCTTCGGGACCTACCGATCCCATCTCTACATAATGGAAAGTTCTCCCGCTTTTGGCGGTAAACGGTTCAAAGGTTGAACCGACTACCTGCGCGATAATTGATATGTCGGTCGGCGCTGTTTTTGTAAATGTTATTTTAACATCGCCGATTTCAGGGTTTGATGAAGATTTGCCGAAATAGACCGTATTGCCCTGAACTTGTACCAGACTGCTGTTGAGATTTACCCTTCCGGCTATATCGGCAGCGCTATACTGGGGCTGCGCCTGAGAGTTGGCGCGGATGGATGTAATGATAAAGCGGGGCAGCCTGTATGCGCCGAATGTTACGTTTTCGGCGTATATGCCGCCTGCATCAACAGTGGCAAGAACTGAATTTTTTCCTTTGTATTCGGGGTCGGCAAATGATGATGAATTCACAGGCGATGAAACCCATCTTTTTTCATAAGTATAGGTGGTTACCTCTTCCTGTCCGCCGCCCATCAAATCCTTTTTCTCGGTTTTTTTGTTTTCTACATACTGGCAGTATTCAACAGAGCGGAAGATGGCGATTGCATTTTCTCTGACTCCGAACAGAGGGTCTGCAATATCTTCATCCGTGTTGGCTCTGGCGACTGCATGGATAAGTTTTCCGTTCAGCGATGAATCAATTGTTGATACGTTGTCAACGCGCACAAGGTTTTTTTGCGCTTCGCCGATGGTTCTCTGCGTCTTGACGAAATTGCCTTCGTTGATAAAGAGCAAAATGGTTCCTAAGGCAAACGCAATAGCGCCGGTTTTAGCTCCCTTTAACGAGCCTTTCAACCTTTGCCCGTAGCTCTTTTTTGTTGTTACTTTGTAAGCCATAAATCTCTCCTATACAATTTTTTGTTTCGGTCGCCATCGGCACAACGTACCGGCTCCCGTTGCTATAAAATCATTCACACAAAGGCACAAAAAGGCAAAACATCATGCGCTTTGTTATCCCCGTGCCTCTGTGTCAACTTCTTTGGGGAATTACCCCTGATGCTACTTGGTGTGATTGCGCAGCATGGCGGCAGCTCCGGTCCGCCCGATTTTTTCTTCAAATGCTGCCATTTCCAGTATGAATTCGAAAATGCTTTTTTTTGCTTTTTCGTCATTCATATTTACATCAAGCTTGGGAATGATCAGTTCCTGACCGGGTTCAATCAAGTCAGGGTCTGAACGCACCCCCTCTGAAGCCGCTACGATCAAGGGGTACAATGAAGCGTCCTGATAATAACGCCTGGCGAGATCAACCAGAGTATCTCCCTTTTTTACCGTATAATGGACGGCGCCTTCAAGAATGACATCGTTGTGGTGGCGCAGCATTGAAGCCGTGAACTCTTCAAGAGCGGGCGGAGGCAGCGGCACTGTCGTCGGCGGCGGGGGGGGGGGCGGGGGCGGCGGCGGTGCTTGCGGAGCCGGCGGCTCAGACGCGCAGGCAGCTGCCAATAAAGCTGTTAATCCGATTACCGCTACGAATGCGAATAATTTTGTTATCAAGTTTTTCATCTTGATCTCCTTATTTTCCATGCTGCTTTTTTTGGCAAGTCATGGGTGGATGCGCCATTCCATGAACGGCGGTCTGCCTGCATAGGCAGGATTTCATAGAGTAAATATTAGTTTATTTCAAGAAAAAAGTGTGGTATTTATGCCATTTTTGTCCGGTATTAATACCATTTTTTTTGTGCATGAATACCATTTTTTCTGGCATTTATGCTATTTTATTTGGCATTTATGCTATTTTTTTTGTGCATGAATACCATTTTTTCTGGCATTTATGCTATTTTATTTGGCATTTATGCCATTTTTTTTGTGCATGAATACCATTCTTTCTGGCATTTATGCTATTTTATTTGGCATTTATGCCATTTTTGGCAGATAAAAGATCAGGAACGATAAAACCGCAACTGACAGCATAGACGGCAAACCTCATAATACTGTCAAAACCCGATTTATCTAGGATAGAGGTAATGAACTGTCCAACCGTAGATTCAGATATTGAAAGAGACCTTGCCATATCTTCCCGTGTTTTCCCCTGACACACGAGGCGTATCAATGCTATTTCTTTTTCAGAAAATTTGGCGGCAAAGGGCGAAGCGTCTGCCGGACCCGGGTAAATACCGTGACCTTTCATGGTACTGCGGATTACATAAAGAAAATGGTCAAGACCTATGCTTTTATCAATAAAGCTGTGCGAGCCGACCTTTCGCGCTTCGTCAATAAAGGTAATATCGTGAAAAGCAGTCATTACCACTATTTTGATATCCGGTAAGTCCTTGCGAATTTGAGCGGCAAAAGTTATGCCATTGGTATTGTTTTTTGTTACCACATCCATCAATACCAGATCAGGCTTTAACTGGCGGCATAGTTCCGGTGCCATTGACGCATCATCCGTTGTTCCGGCAACTTCCATGTCATCCTGTGCGCCGATGATGTGTTCCAGCGAATCCCGCATCAGGGCTTGATCTTCCACAATAAAGACTTTAATCATTATTTTAACCTCTGTTTAGTGCGGCTGCCGCACCTTGTTTTATAGAACATAAAACTATGTTTCATGCAACTTTTCCCACAACTCTATCGCTTCAAGAGCTTTTTCCGTCCTTAATTCCACGAGCGAATCATACAATGAAAAATACAATCCCCGGCTTTCAGGACTGAGTTTCGCCTGACCCATAGCGGCCAGCAATGTTCCGGCAGTTCCGGTATCCCCGTCAATAATAGCTTTTTTCACCCGCGGTAAAATATCGTTGATGCCGGCATCGTCTTGCTCATTGTTCATTGCCAAATGATAATTGCTCATTGTCCGGTAAAAAACAGGCAGCGTTTCCCTTATCGTGTATGCGTCTTCCTCCCGGCCTGCTGTCATGAGAGAAGCCGCCTGTGCCCGTATTTCGCCGTTCGTTGATGTTTGGAGCGATTCAATAAATACCGTAAACTGTTTGAAATAATCGCTGTCGATTACCCTTCCGCTTGCAAAAGCCGTGCTATAGTGATTCAGCATTTCCAGCCGCTGGGTTGCTACTTCTTCCATTAATAAAGAGTGAGCAGTTAGAAGTGAGCAGTGAGCAATATTGTTGTCTGGCAGCATTGTCTTCTCGTCACTGTTCACTACTCTCTGTTCACTACTCACTACACCCTGATCCCTGCTTCCTATCCACTTAACAATTACCTCGTTGAGCATTTTTGAATCTATAGGCTTTGAAAGATGATCATGAAACCCGTGTTCCAGATAGAACTCCCTCATGCCCCGCAGGGCATTGGCTGTTAACGCGATAATCGGGGCCCGCACGCCATGACCCATGATTATCTTTGCCGCTTCTACGCCGTCCATTTCGGGCATCATGTGATCCATGAAGATCAGGTCATAATTAGCGGCTTTTGCCTTTTCTATTGCTTCCTGCCCCGATGAAGCGGTATCCATAATCAGTCCGTAGGGTTTGAACAGCCCCCGCGCCACCAGCAGGTTTGCCGGCTTGTCGTCCACTATAAGCACACGTGCATGGGGCAGCCATGAATGGGCAATAACATCATCCTTCCTGCCGCCTGTGTAGCTTAAGTTTTTAAGCGCATCGGCGGTTTCTTCCCCAAGAGACGGGGCATTTTTTTCAATGCTCTGTGTTATCTCCGCTGTAAAACATGAGCCTTTGCCGTATTCACTTTCCGCACGAATACTGCCGCCCATCATTGTCGTAAGATTTTTTGCAATGGATAGCCCAAGCCCCGTCCCATCGGCGCTCCGGTTTGTTTTTGCGTCAAGCTGAACATAGTTTTCAAACAGTTTCCCCATGTCCCCGCTTTGTATGCCTATGCCGGTATCACGCACAACAAAACGAACTAATATGTTTTCATTTGCTAACTGTTCACTGTTCACTGCTAACTGTATCGTTCCTTCATTTGTGTACTTGACCGCGTTTGAAAGCAGGTTGTTCAGTATCTGTTTGACCCGCAGTTCATCGCCCGTAAGTTTTGCCGGGAAATCACTGCCAATGTCCAGAATAAAGTTTATCGGCTTGGAAGCAATCCGCACCATGTTGATATTAACAATTGAGGATATCATCGCCGCCGTATCATACTCAACCGGAACCAGTTCCAATTTTCCCTCTTCAATTTTGGAAATATCCAGAATGTCGCCGATAACCTCCAGCAGGAACGAGCCTGACTGGTGTATCTGGGCGATATTTTCTCTTGAGGATTCATTGAGGAGCTTAAGCTCCAGATCGTTTCGCAGTTCTATTTCCGAAAGGCCGATAACCGCGTTTAAGGGGGTGCGGATTTCGTGGCTCATGGTAGCAAGGAATTGTCTTTTCGCCAAATTTGCCTGCACTGCTATCAGCGTCTGTTCTTCCAGTTCGCGGGTACGCTCCTTTACCGTTGTTTCAAGTATGACATTGGATTGTTCCAGACGGTTATACATACCTCTGAAGCGTTCCGAAAGGGTAAATGCCATTCCGATGTGAAACACGAAAATACTGTACAAAAAAAGACTTGAGGAATTGTGTAAAAACAAGGTATCTAAAACATCAAAAATTCCGCAGGCATAAACAAGCACCGAACCAACCAAAATATTCAAAAGAAAAGCGTATGATTCTTCGCCGTCTCCTTTCTGTATCCCGTTAACCGGTTTGTTTCTGCGCCGGTTCCAAAAAAAGCAATAGATAATGTCGTAAAAGAAAACATAAGAGAAATACACAAGGACTGACACTCCCCATATTCTAAGGATGTCATCACCGTACTGGTTACAAAAGAAAAGCTGGGTTACGCTAAAAAAACCGCAGACCCCCAGATAAGCCAGGCTTACTTTGGTAACTTTGCGCCATCCCAGTTCTTCAACAAAAAGACAGAGCAAGGGGATCATCATAAACAGGGATAAATATTCCAGACGGATGGAAACATCCGAGTTGGGAATCAAATAATTAACAAGGCCATGCCTCGTTACAGAATAAGCGCAGAGTAAAAAAGAAAAGAGGCTGTAATAGAGGTTAAAGATTTCCCGCCTCTTTCTGACAGAAATGAAAAGTATAAGATAATAAACGCCGATGAAACCAAATATGCCGATGAGGAACATGGGCAGTAAATTTTGCTGCCGCCTTTCAATAATTTTATAATCATCAATATAGTAAGGCGAAGTATAGTACAGCCCTGTAACGCCGTAGGCAGGATCGCCAATTATCCGTATTGCCAGTATATTGGTTCCCCAAACCAGAATCTCTTTTTCCATTGGAAAATGTACATCCCGCCAGTTCCGGCGGCTCTTGATTTGGCCCGTCTCGTGCGGATTCGCAGAATCCGACAGGTGCATCTCTTGCCGGACGAGCTTTCCGTTCAGGTAAACTTCCCAGTTTTCGCCGATATAACCCAGGAAAATCCCCGGAAGCGCAGTAGTATCCACAAGCAGCGATAAAGCGGCATCATCCATTTCCAGCGGGAAAAGTATGGTGAACTCTTCCGCCGCCCCTCCCCAAAGCGAAAGATATTTCCGTTTCGGTAAATCCGGCAGGGGCGAATTATTAATCCGCAGCTGCGGCGCCTTAAAACGCATCCATTGTTCACCGGGTGCCGGTACTTTCGTAATATCCGAAGGATCAAAACCCCGTCTTACATAGGCGGGCAGTTCCATTAAATTCCGGTAAAGGGGTCCACTTCCTCCGCGCCGGATAATGTTTTTTTCATTCCATGTATAGAACACTACTGCCATTATGGCAGTGGTGTATAAAACAGGAATCAAGTATTTTAACCACCTTATGCGTTGCAATTAATTGATTATCTCCTAAAGCAATATAATGATCCATGTTTATCAAAATGTAAAGCGGACGCGCTTAATTGACCCGTGGTAAAAAAAACAGGTAAGATACGAATGAGTACCAGCGGCATGGAAACCAAAGAACATTTCATTTCTATTATAGAAAAGTTTATTGCTCTTGCGGCTGTCCGCCTGCCGGATGACGTAATGTCGCGCCTCCGCCAAATGCGGGAAGCGGAAGATTCCCCCCAACCTTTTGCAACGAAGTTTCCCGCGCAAAAAGCCATCTACGACAGTTATTTTGAAAATCTGCAAAAAGCCGTGGAGCTTAACCGCCCCTGCTGTCAGGATACCGGGATGCTTCAGTTTTATATAAAAGCCGGCACAGGCTTCCCGCACCTCAATATTACAGGCGAAGTTCTAACAGAAGCGGTGCGCCGCGCAACAGCAAGCGTCCCACTGCGCCCCAATGCGGTTAATTATTTTGATGATAAGAACACTGGCGATAACATCGCCGAAAACTCTCCGTGGATTAGCTGGGACATTGTGCCGGCTTCATCGCAAATGGAAATTACCCTGTACTTTTCAGGAGCGGGTTGCAGCCTCCCCGGCAAGGCTCAAGGTTTCAAACCTTCGGATGGTCTTGAGGCAATAATCCCCTTCGTGTTTGACGCGGTATGCGGTCTTGGGATAAACGCCTGCCCTCCCCTGCTTGTTGGAATTGGCCTTGGGCACAGCGCCGACATTGCCGCCGCTCTTTCAAAAAAAGCATCTTTAAGGCTTTTGGGAACAACCCACCCTCATCCGCAGGGAGCGGAACTTGAACGCCGCATAATGACAGGATTGAATAGCCTTGGCATGGGCGCTCAGGGGCTGCGCGGCAATCAGGCTGTAATGGGAGTACACATTGAATCCTCAGCAAGGCACACGGCGACCATTGCCTGCGCGGTAAATTTATCGTGCTATATCCACAGGCGGGGAATTATCCGCCTTGACAGCGATCTTTCATTTGAATTGCCGACATATCAAGGAGCGTCTCTGTGAAAAAAACGCTCAATCTTCCGTTATGCGATGATGATATTTCCGGTTTAAGAACCGGGGACATTGTGTATATTTCAGGAACGCTTGTAACAGGAAGGGACGAGGTTCACCGCAGGGTAGTTAAAGAAGGTATGACGCTGCCTGTAGACATGAAAGGTATGGCAATTTACCACGCAGGCCCCATTGTCAGGGAAAAAGCGGGGCTGTATGAACTGGTTTCAATAGGGCCGACATCGTCTGTCCGCATGGAAAAATGGGCGGCGGAATTTATCGAAAATACCGGGGTAAAAATAATGATCGGAAAGGGCGGCATGGGAAAGGGCACATCGGATGCATGCCGCAAATACGGGGCGATTCACTGTGTTTACCCCGGCGGATGCGCGGTACTTGGCGCAGGGCAGATTGAAAAAATAGAAACTGTCTTTTGGCAGGAAATCGGGATGGCGGAATGTCTTTGGGTACTGAAAACCGGCGGATTCGGCCCCCTCGTTGTCAGCATTGACATACAGGGAAATAACCTTTTTGCCGAAAACGCCGCCTTTTATGCCTCGCGGCGGGAAATGCTATTGACGCCTTTTTGATATTGTTGTAATCTTTCTCCAATAGAGTTGTTCGGAAACGCGGACAAGTATAATATCTGATTTACAGGAGAGTATTATGGCGCAGGCCAGTAAAAACAGCCGTACTGCAAGTGCGACTCAAAAATTTATGTGTAATTGCGGAGGAGAGGTAAAAATGAAAACCCTCTTTGAAAGCGGCAAGGTAAAAAATATCGCAGAATGCGGCAAATGCAAACGGGTTGAACGGCGTCCTTCGGATTTCCGTTAAAGATTAAAGCGATTGCAAAACTAACCGGGTTTTGTACAAACTCGATTAATTGGGGGTTTCCTTGGCAAAGAAAAGAAGTTCAGCAGAAAAACGGCACCGCAAGAGCGAAGAGCGCCGTCTGCGAAACAAATCGGCAAAGAGCGCGGTCAGGACAAGCGTGAAAAAATTTGTTGTTCTCGCGCAAAAGAAAGATGCGGGTGCGGATGCGGCATTAAAAGAAATGATCAAAAAGATTGATACGGCAGCCGGAAAAGGCATCATATCAAAAAATGCGGCGGCTCGAAAAAAATCGAGGATGCAGAAGTATTTCAATTCAATGAAAAAGGCGCAATGATTCTTTCTCGGTAGAGAGTATGCCGGTGAAAAAAATCACAAAGATTGACATTGTAGATTCCCTGTATGAAAAAACAGGGATGAATCGCACTGAAATACGCGGCGCTATTGATCTTTTTTTCGATGAGATTAAAGAAGCTCTCGTGCGCCGCCAGATAATTGAATTAAGGGGCTTTGGCACTTTTGAAGTCAAGGTGCGAAAAGCCCGCCCCCGCGCGCGCAATCCCAGAACCGGGGAAAGCATCACCATACGCTCCCACGGCGCCGTGTCATTCCGGTCAGGCCGGGAACTGAAACAGGCTGTCTGGAACATCACTGATGACGCCGCGCCGCCGGAAAAGCAATTGTAATTAATGGCAAAAAAAATCATTGTCCATCTGGGACTTGTATTATTAGCTTCGGTTCTTTTTGCATGTTCATTTCCGAATCTACTCTTTGAAAACGGCGTTCCCCTTCTGGCGTGGATTGCGTACATTCCGGTTCTCGCCCTTGTAAGCAGAAACGACATTCTGTCCTGCGCCGGATGGGGCGCAATATACGGTTACGCAGCCTACGGCCTTTATAACTACTGGCTAAGCGTTTTTCACCCGCTGGCAGGCGTTATCGTGGGCGGCGTTTATCTTGTTTACATGGCTGTCCTCTTTATCCTGTTGAAACTTGCCGATCTATATTTCCCAAAAAGAGCATACCTTGTTCAATGGCTCATCTGGCTTGCCTATGAATACCTGCGCACTACCGGTTTTCTGGCTTACTCATACGGAATTACAGGTTATTCGCAATGGCGCATAATACCACTGATTCAAATTGCGGGCATTACGGGGGTTTGGGGAGTTTCCGCGCTTGTGCTGTTTCCCTCTTTTTGGCTTGCGCAGGCAGTTAAAGGCTCAAAGCTAAGAGGAATTGGCGGGGCTGTTGTCTCTTTTTTTAAGAAGGAAAAAATATCTGCGCTTATCTGGGCTGCCGCGCTTGCCGCCGCTCTGATTTACGGCGTTACTACTCAAAAAGATTTTTCTTCCTACCCAAAAGCGAGGCTTGCCCTTATTCAACACAATACCGATCCCTGGCTGCCGTCTAAAGCCCCTACAGCCTGGCAGACGATGGAAGAATACCGCAGAGACTTGGCGATTCTCAAACGGCTGTCCGACGAAGCCCTTGCGGATGAACCGGACATGGTTGTATGGCCGGAAACCGCCTTTGTCCCGAGAATCTACTGGCATGAAACATACCGGGACGATCAAATGTCATGGATGCTGGTTAAAGAACTGCTGGATTATCTTTCGGGAAAAGATACGCCGTTTCTGATCGGTAATGATGACGCCCGCAGGGAACCGGCAAAGAATCCCAACCCTTTGGAAAATTTCAGGATTGACTACAATGCGGCGCTCCTCTTTGAAAAGGGAAAAATTACCGCAACTTATCGAAAACTCCACCTTGTCCCGTTTACAGAATATTTCCCCTATAAAAAACAGCTTCCGTTTATTTACCGGATACTGGAAAAAGCCGACACCCACTTCTGGGAAAAAGGGAATGAAGCGACAGTGTTCGCCGGCCCCGGATTTACCTTTTCGGTTCCCATCTGTTTTGAAGACACCTTCGGCTATCTGTCCAGAAATTTCGTCCGCGCCGGCGCTGATGTACTGATTAACCTTTCAAATGACGCATGGTCAAAAAGCCTGCCCGCCCAAAACCAGCACCTTTCAATGGCGGTTTTCCGGGCTGTGGAAAATTACCGTCCCATGGTACGCTCCACCGCTTCCGGGCAGACCTGCGCCATTGACCCGCGCGGACAAGTAACCGCCATGGCCCTCCCCTTCGCAGAGGCGTGGATCAATACGGTAATCCCCCTCGTCAAAGGGGAAACCACATACACCCGCTACGGCGATTATCTGGCGCTTGCATTTACAATTGCGGCGAGCGTCCTGTTGCCATTTGGGATAATTTCAGGTAAAATGAGAAAAAGATGAACGCCCATAAAAAAATCCTTATAGCCGATGACGAAGAAATAAACCTCGATTTTTTCGAGGTAATGCTTTCTAAACTGGGCTATGTGGTTGAAAAAGCCGCCGATGGCCTTCAGGCGCTTGAAAAAGTAAAAAAATTCCTTCCCGATTTGATAATATTGGACAATATCATGCCGAGGATGTCCGGCTGGGAAGTTACCAAAACCCTGAAAAAAGACGCTAAATTCAAAAATATTCCCATCGTCATGCTTACCGCATTGGACGATGTAAAGGACAAGGTGGCAGGTTTTGAAGCGGGGGTAGATGATTACATTACCAAACCGTTTAATTTTTCCGAGGTTCTGGCGCGGATAAACGCGGTTTTGCGTAACCGCGAACTGTTTACACAAATTGCCGTGCGTGAAAACCGCCTGCGCCTTGCCGAGGAACTTAACAAAGATTTAAAGGAAAAAATTTCCGCCTTTGCCGGCAGCATTGATGATCTTGACAAGGTAATTTCCAAAAGTCTAAGCGATAATCTGAAAAAACCTGTAAATGAAAAAATTCAAGCCTTGCGCAAGCACATTGCAGCCATTGACGCAAGGATTGAAAAAACCATGAATGAGTGGGATAATCTAAAGAAAGATGAAATAGGGCTTTCAATCCTGGAAAGCCAGATACGGAAATTTTTACATCAGGAGCAGGCGGAGTAAGGATGCCCGGACGCGAAGGAAAAAAGAAAAATACCGATATAGTGGTTTTGGGCAAAACTACCACTTTTTCAGGAACAATAAAATTTGAAAGAACCCTGAAGATTCAGGGGAGTTTTAAGGGAACCATAGAAGCCTCCGGCGCCCTTATAGTTGATAAAGACGCCGTAGTCGAAGCCGATCACATAACGGTAAGTTCCCTCACGGTTTACGGCAGCGTTACAGGCGCGGTACAGGCTTTTGACAAAGTCGATATGATGAGCGGCGCAAAAGTCCACGGAGACGTATGCGCTGCCAGACTGCGCATTGCGGACGGCGTTCTTTTTGAAGGACAATGCAGAATGACCGGAGTGGACAAAGAAGTAGAAATTTTTTCGCGGGCAATAGAAGAGATAAAAACGGATTTACAGCGGCCAAATGCAAGAATGTGACTTATTTTCAAACGCCGAAAAAGCGGCGGATGCCATATTAAAAAAAATAACCGCGGCAGGCCTAAAGCTTGCCCTTGCGGAGTCCTGCACAGCGGGACTTGGTTCGGCTTTATTGGCGGGTATTCCGGGCGCTTCATCGGCGCTGTGGGGTTCTTATGTGTGCTATACAAAAGAGGCGAAGATTTCAATGCTGGGCATTGAACGCGAAAAAATTATAACTTACGATCTTGTAAGTTCCGAAACAGCGTCCCTTATGGTAAACGGCGCGCTGCTTAAAAGCGGGGCGGATATAGCGGCGGCGGTAACCGGTCTTGCGGGACCTGACAGCGATGGCGGGAAATCGCCGGTGGGAACTGTCTGGGTTGCGGCAGCCCGGAAGGACGGAGTATCAAAAATACGGGAATTTCATTTCAAAGGTTCAAGAAATGAGATTCGCATTCAGGCGGTAATTGCGGTATTTGAATGTATAAATGCCTTGACATAAAACGAAAAAAATATTATATGTGGAGTATCCTTTCGATAAGAATTAATTATAGATAACATTCAAGCAAAAAATCCCGGCGTTTTTGTCCGGGAAGATAATCCTACAGGTGGTAAAAATGGGAGTTATACGAAGAGGCAGAAGGCCCGAACAAAGAGAAAACGGAGAAACCGTAAACGGAGAAGAGGAACAATCCCGGGAACCGGATTCCGAAACTGACAATGACGAAAAGTCAGGCCGCGTAGTTGTCCGCGCCAAAGTAAAAAGACCTGAAAACGATTCCAACACATCCGATTACAACCAGAACGGCGGTTTGCCGTCCCTGCCAAAATTACCTTCCATGCCTGATCTGTACGGCAAACCCATGCCCCGCAGCGAGCAGGACTCAGGAAAACCGCGGCTTACCATAAACGAACTGATCCGGCTGAATATGATTGACCTGCGGGAACTGGCCGCCTGTTACAACATTTCTCATGACGACATGGTCGCCCTTAAAAAACAGGAAATTGTTTTTGCCCTCCTGAAAGCCCACACGGAAAGAGGCGGCATCATTTACGCCTACGGCTCTCTGGAAATACTGCCGGACAGTTACGGCTTCTTACGCAGCCCTCAGAATTCATATCTTCCCGGCCCCGACGACATTTACATCAGCCCAAGCCAAATCCGGCTTTTCGCGCTTAAAACAGGCGACACTGTTTACGGGCAGATTCGCAGCCCCAAAGAAGGCGAGCGTTTCTTCGCCATGCTTCGGGTAGAAACGGTAAACTACGATGATCCTACGGTGGCTCAAACCCGCATCCCCTTCGACAACCTTACCGCCCTTTACCCTAACCGAAAACTGGATTTGGAAACTTCTACCGAAGGTGTAAGCGAGAGGGTCATCAACCTGTTCTGCCCCATCGGAAAAGGCCAGCGGGCGCTGATCGTGGCTCCTCCCAGAACCGGTAAAACAATAATGATGCAGAAGATTGCCAACGCCATCACCAGAAATCACCCCGAAGTTTACCTTATTGTCCTTTTGATTGATGAGCGTCCCGAAGAAGTAACCGACATGGAACGGACAGTGCGCGCGGAGGTAATTTCATCAACCTTTGACGAGCAGGCGACCCGCCATGTGCAGGTTACCGAGATGGTGCTGGAAAAAGCGAGACGCCTTGTGGAACACAAAAGGGATGTGGTGATTCTCCTTGATTCGATCACAAGGCTTGCGCGCGCCTATAACCAGACTGTCCCGACATCAGGGAAGATTCTTTCAGGCGGCGTCGATTCAAACGCCCTGCATAAACCCAAGCGCTTTTTCGGAGCGGCGCGTAATATCGAAGAAGGCGGAAGCCTTACGATCATTTCTACCGCGCTCGTGGAAACCGGCAGCCGCATGGACGAAGTAATTTTTGAAGAGTTCAAAGGCACCGGCAACATGGAAATCAACCTTGACAGGCGCATTTCCGACCGCCGCCTGTTCCCGGCTATCAATATCAAGAAGTCAGGCACCAGGAAAGAAGAACTCCTGCTTACCGATGATGAACTCCAGAAAATGTGGATTTTGCGCAAAGTTATAAATCCCATGGACGACATCGAAATTATCGAATTGCTGGTTGACAGAATGAAGAAAAGCAAGAATAATGAGGCATTCCTGAGATCCATGAATACCGGCACCGCCGGCATGGATTAGTCCTTAAACCCCGAGGGGAGTTGGACAAATATTTGGAGGATTTATATGAAAAGCGGCATTCATCCCAAGTACGAGATGACAAAAATAAGCTGTGCCTGCGGGAATGTAATTGAAACCCGTTCCACCATCAAGAACATCAAGATTGAAATTTGTTCCGCCTGCCATCCGTTCTTTACCGGCAAACAAAAGCTGGTAGATACCGCAGGGCGCATAGAGCGCTTCCGCAAGAAGTACAATATCAAAGAGTAATAATAAAACTCGCAGGTGATTTCCGTATGAGCACGCCGCTCAAAAACTTGAGCCCCGTCATTTATGCAGCGGCGATGGTGCTGATGATATTCTATGTGTGGAATGAGCAAAATATCATACGCAGGAGCGGAAGCGGCCCCTTATATCATAACCTGATGGACGGTCCTGTCTGGATCAGGCGGGGCTTTGAGCCTGCAGAACTCAACACAATTCCAACAAATTGGGCGCTTTTTGAATCAAGGCCGTTACGGATCAAGGACGCCCCTTTTTCAGACATTCCAAAACGCAGGTTTCTTTCACCTTTTGGGAACGCGGCACAGGAATTCACCATCATTTTTCCGGTAGAAATGGACAGCGAGGCAATGGCTTTTTTGGCCTCCCGCCCGGTACTTCCCGGATTGTATTTTGCCGCAATTGGTGAAAACTGGGAAGTCTATTTCAACGGAACCCTTGTCCGCTCGCACATGCACCTCGACGATAAAGGACAAATTATTGAACGCCGCAGATGGCGGTATGTATATTTCCCGATGGACAGCTCTCTCATAGTTCCCGGAACCAATATCCTTGCCATTCGGATCATCGGAGACCCCGCTCACCTTTATACCGGGCTGGCTCATAAGCCCCATTATCTGGACGATTATCATTTCATTGAAAGCCGGCACCGGAATATACTTTATTTGATCCTTTGCGCCTTCTTCGGCTTAACCTGCATCGTATATCTTATGATCTTCCTGACAAACAGAAAAAAAAGCGAACTGTTTAATCTCTACTTCAGCATTTTCTCCATGATGCTCTTCATTTTTACAATCGCCAACCACAGCATAATTAACGCCCTTATTCCCAATTCGGACATTACCTTCCGCCTTAGAAACTGTAGTCTGAGTCTGTCGATTCCCATGTTCGGAATGTTCTTTGAATCCATGGTGAGGGGAAGGCTGACAAGGGTAACAAAGGGCTATTTTGTTTTTACCGTAATCACCCAATCGACCACGCTTTTTTTCGCCCCGCCGTACAATGATGATTTTGGGATAATATGGTATGGTTTTCTTTTTATCTATTTTTCCTATCTTGTCTTTTATGATATTATCTATTTCTATTTTCGGGACAAAAAGAGGCCGCCGTTTGACACGCCCATCGTTAATATCTGCGAACCCGCACCGAAGCCCAGAGGGGCTGAGGTTCCCCTCTGCATCGGCGCCATGATAATCTATATCTGCGGGATTTACGAAATTCTGGACGCTTTGTTTTTCAATAACTCTTACATGCTTTTTATTTACTCAACATGCGCGGTTCAAATCGGAATGACTATTACCCTGTACAACCGCTTCAGGGGAATGTACAGACAGCTTGAAACAACGGTTATCGAGCGCAACCAATTATTGGCGCAAATCAAAACATCGTTAAGCCTGACAGCGGTAGTTCCCAAATCGCTGGCAAAAGGCTCCCTCTCATTTGACATCATCGCCGGACGGGCGTTTATTAACTCCAACGGCGACAGCAATGGTTTAACAAACCTGGATTTGCTTTTGACACCCAAGGAATTTGCCGTTCTGCTCCTGTTGGCTCAAAATGAAGGTGAAACAGTGAGCGCGGAAACAATCTATGAAAATATATGGAAACAGCCGTTAAGGGATGATAAAAACACCCTTAAAAAAACTGTTTCCACAATGAGGAAAAAGATTGAGCCGTCCGGCTATACAATCGCCGTTGTACGTGAACAAGGCTATGTTTTCGAGCGTATTTAAGGCTTTATGAAAGTTACTTTTTGGTAACCTTCTGTTTTATGTGGTTATATTCTGATATTATTAGTATGTTGCTGAAAAAGCCCAGAATATGTCCGGCTTCCAGTACATTCCGCTCTTGCGGGCGGATAGACAATCGTGATACCCTAATAAAAACAACAAGGTATCACATAAGGAGTGTGTTCCATGAAAAAATTTCTTGTTATTTTGCTGCTGGTATGCACAGCAGGCGCTGTCTTTGCCAAGGATAAAAAGAATTCGGCGTCGCTGGATCTGTTCCCGCTGTTCAAGGGATTACTTGCTTCTGACCCAGACAACGATATCGTCTTTGTATGTTTCGGGTTGAATTATGAGCGGCTCATTGCCCCTAATTTCAGCGCCGTTGGGGGTTTGGATTTATATCCCGGTAAAATAGCAAAGAAGGACGGCGACTACTTTTACTTCGGCATGAACGCCGGTTTGCGGTGTTATCCCATGGCAACGTTTGATAAACTATTCATCGGCGGTTCTCTTGGTTTTAACCTGCAGGCGATAAACGGAAAAACGAAAGAGGAGAATAACGGCTTTGCGGGACCGACCATTAGCGTAACCGCCGGTTATAAAATGTTAAATAAAGCAGGCCTCTTTTTTGAGCCGTCCATGTCGTATATACTGTCAAAATCCGGCGAAGATGTAACGCCGCTGGGCTGGCAGGGCGGTCTGCGGGTTGGGGCTGCGTTCTAAAGCAGGAGGAAAACAATGAAGAAAACGCTGTTTACGGCATTTCTGATAATAATTGCATTGGCATTGGTTACATGCGAAGGCCGCTTTGTTGACCCGGGGCGTGAGGAATACCACGATGGCGGAGGCACCGGCGGAGGCGGAGGCGGAGGTGGAGGCGCTGGAAGCACCAGCGGCAGACTGACCATTGAAGATATTCCTGCAAAGTACAACGGCAAATGGATAATAGCCCCAGGGATAACGTTAAGTGATGGCACTCTTTTAACCGCCGCTGAAAGCTTAACTACAAAAGTAACCGGAGCGAAAATTTCCAATGGAAAAGTGGAACTTAAAGTCTGGAAGGTAAGTGAAGATTCCAAATTAGTCAATTTCAATGGAAGCGGTACTGCAAGCATGCTGACAGTTGCCGTAATGAATCAAGCCTCTATATCAACGGAGGATATAGGAAGCTACAGCTCAATCCTTATGCCATCGTGGATGCATGCTTCTGGCGTATTCACTTCTGTTAAATTTAATTCCGGTGTTGGCAAAGCAGGCAAAAATGAATTGATGATGTGGGCTGATCCTTCATCATTATAACTCAGGCGGAGCATTGACAACACTTAAGTGACGGCGTAAAATTTTGTATCCAAACGGCTTCGTATGGGGCCGTATATTTTAACAGGATAAATCTTTTAGGGAGGATTTTATGAAGAACTTACTTAAATTTTTCGGGATTATTGCTCTGGCAGCAATAATCGGGTTTTCAATGATCGCCTGCGATGGCGACAGCGGCGATGATGATGATGATGACAAAGTCATTCCCGGCTCATTGACCGTTACAAACATACCCTCTGATTTTAAACAACTGAATTACTGGATTGTCGGGATGGGAGCTGATTTAGCCACAGATGAGCAGTTTTTGGCCGCGGCAAATTACGCTGATGAAAAAATCACAGGTACAAAAATTACCGGCACCAGCGCTACACTCAATGTCTGGAAAATTGTCGGTGATGACTTGGCAAGTTTTAACGAAGGAAACAATAATGACGTGATCTTCGTTTTCTTCGTTGTTGACAAAAGCAGCTTAAATGAAAGCGAAACGCTGGAATATATTAGTTTTGTTGATAAAATATTTAACTCACAATTACCCGGCAGCTTTCCCACGTCTCTTATGGACTTTGGAGCGGCAATGGTAGATTTCAAGAACGGAACCGGAACCATAACTAACTGGATAACGGCATTGGGTGAAGTTTGATTGAAACTCGGTTTTTGGCCGGGATTTCAGTACAGCGCTGTACCGGAATCCCGGTAGACGCGTATGGTGACACTTTTTTGAGAAAGAGGGTTGGATAACAACCCTCTATTTTTATAAGGTGAGGCGAAGTTGGAGTGTAGGCTTAGTCCCCTGAGACTGCAGGAAAACTATTTTTCCTAAGTATTTCTACCACGAACCAACACGAACAACGAAAGATTCCGAAGTAAAAGTTCGTGTGGTTAGTGGTAAAAAAATTACAATCTTTTCCTACAAACTCCCTTGCCATTTCACAAACGGTTACGCAGACAAGGTAAGATCAAGCCCAAGAGCTGATGATACTTTTATAAGAGACAATAAGATAATAATTTTGCTCTGTGGAGGAGATAAACGCAATCAGCAAGCAGACATTAAAAAGGCAGCTGGCCTTGCCGGGGAGGTTTAAGAAATGAATTTGCAACTAAAAAAATGGGACGTAACAGAACACATGGATAATGAAGAGTATATTTCAGAATACTTAAGATCAGCTTTTGAAAGCGGAGACATTTCTGAAATTACCAGAGCCTTAGGCGATGTCGCTCGCGCCCGTAATATGACCGACCTTGCCGAAAAGATGGGGATCAGCCGGCAAGGGCTTTACAAAACCTTATCAGAAAACGGCAACCCCGAATTTGCCACCATACAGAAACTTATTACCGCTTTAGGACTGCAAATGAGTATAATTACGTCTGCCAAGCCTGTCCGCAACAGGGCGTCTTCCCTGTCGCCATCTTGAAAGTCAAAGCAAAGGGTGTCAGGTAAAAGATTCATGGCGCTTTCCATCAGTCCAGTCGAAAACCGCCGCGAACGCGAAAATGGCGTTCTTGTTTACCCGGTGTATTCGCGGCGTTCAGGCGGTCTTTCGGTTGGGATC
Source organism: Treponema sp. (assembly GCA_031256035.1). GTDB lineage: Bacteria > Spirochaetota > Spirochaetia > Treponematales > Breznakiellaceae > WQXQ01. Next base: position 32,172 of record JAIRRJ010000106.1, read on the forward strand.
AATCTCTTTCCCGGTAAAAAAAGCTGCAACTTTGACTGCCCTTACTGCGAAGTGTTTCCGTTTACGGCTAATGCAGTGTTTTCCTGCGATCAAATGGAAGAAGACCTCCGCGAAGTAATTGCCGGAGCGTTAAAGCAAAACATACCTGTCAGGGACATCTGCTTTTCCGGGAACGGAGAGCCAACACTGTCCCCAGCTTTTCCCGAAGCGTTAAAGCGGGCAAGCCGCGTCCGCGCTGAGACGGCTCCCGCATCTGTTTTGGTACTGATCACCAACGGCACAGGACTCTTGCAGCCGCACATCTTTTCCCTGCTCCAAGACACCGCAGCCGCACTCAACATCTGGCTCAAGCTGGACGCGGGAACTCCCTGCTGGTACAAAAAGATGAACCGCTGTGAAATTGCCTTTGAAAAACTCATTGCCAAAATTAAGGAATTTTCCGCTGTAGCTCCCGTAACGATACAAACCATGCTATGCGCTATTGACGGCGAAAGCCCTCCTGACGAAGAAGCTCAAGTCTGGGAACAATTGATTGTAGAACTTGCCGCAGGCGGGAAACTCCGCAAAGTACAGATTTACGGCAAAGCCCGTCCCGCGCCTGAAGACCCGAAAACTTCATCACTGCCCGCCGAATATCTTGAAGAGCGAGCCGAGTCATTGCGCGGGAAATTGCATTGCATTATGCGCGGGAAACTTCGTTGCAATATGCGCGGGATGTTTGCCGTTCTTCAAAATGCACCACCGGTTGAAGTTTATCTATAGAGAAGCGCTACTTTAATATTTCTCAATTATTTATTACAATTAAAGACAGGAGTAAAACATGGAAAGCCTGAAAAAGAATCCCGCATGGAAAGGCCGGCGCGGACCGGTGGTTTTGGTTATCATGGACGGCGTAGGTTACGGAAAATACAAGGAAGGAGACGCGGTCGCCGATTCAAAAATGTACCACTTATTGGACATCAAGGGAAAAAGCCCCAACACGCGCCTTAAAGCGCATGGAACCGCAGTGGGGCTGCCTTCAGATGAGGACATGGGCAACAGCGAGGTCGGCCACAACGCGATGGGCTGCGGGCGGGTATTCAATCAGGGCGCGGCGCTGGTTTCCAAATCAATAGAAACCGGAGCCATGTTTGAGGGTAAGGCATGGAAAGAAGTTACCGGCAATGTGAAAGACAAGTCATCAACCCTCCACTTTCTCGGACTCTTTTCAGACGGCAATGTTCACAGTCATCTGGATCACCTGAAAGCGATGATCAAGCAGGCGAAAAAAGAAGGAGTAAAGCGCCTTCGCGTTCACGTACTGTTTGACGGCAGGGATGTTGGCGAAACAAGCGCCCTTGAATATGTCGATCCTTTCGAGGCTTTTTTGAAAGAACAGAGCGATGGTAATTTTGACGCTAAAATCGGTTCAGGCGGCGGGCGGATGTGGATCACCATGGATCGCTACGGCGCAGACTGGTCAATGGTTGAACGCGGCTGGAAATGCCATGTAATGGGAACTTCCCGGCAGTTTGCCTCAACGCGGGAAGCGGTTGAAACTTACCGCAAGGAAATCCCCGGCATCATCGATCAGGACTTAAAAGAATTTGTTATAGCCGAAAACGGAAAGCCAATCGGCACTATCGAAGACGGCGACTCATTGGTGTACTTCAATTTCCGCGGCGACCGCGCCCTTGAGATCACTGCCGCTTTTGAAGAAGATAATTTCAAAAAATTTGACCGCGTGCGCCGCCCAAAAGTATGCTATGCGGGCATGATGGAATATGACGGCGACCTGCACGTGCCAAGCCGCTACCTTGTCAGCCCGCCCTCAATCAGCCACACAATGGGCGAGTATCTTGCCGCAACAGGCGTGCGTACTCTCGCTATTTCCGAGACGCAGAAGTACGGGCACGTTACCTACTTTTTCAACGGCAACCGCACCGGCAAATTCAGCGAAAAGCTCGAAGACTATGTGGAAATAAAAAGCGATGTGCTTCCCTTTGAACAGCGCCCCTGGATGAAGTGCGCGGAAATTACCGATCAGGTAATCGCCGCTGTCGGTTCCGGTAAATACGATTTTATCCGTCTCAACTACCCCAACGGTGACATGGTGGGGCATACCGGCATTTATCAGGCAGTAGTCTGCTCAATGGAAGCGATGGACCTTCAGCTTGGCAGGCTCGCAAAAGCTGTGGAAGAAACAGGCGCGGTAATGGTGCTCACCGCCGATCACGGCAACTCGGACGACATGTTTGAACATGATAAAAAAACGGGAGACGTTTCCCGCAAAGCGGACGGCACGCCCAAGTCCAAGACCGCACACAGCCTCAATCCAGTGCCATGCATTGTCTACGATCCTGAATACAATGGGGAATACCCCAATGAGCCGAAAGAAAGCGCCTTCAATGAAGGACTGGGAATAAGCTCCGTTGCCGCAACCTGCATTCAGCTGCTGGGTTACACGCCGCCTGCGGATTACGACAAGTCAGTGTTGAAATTGTAACTACTGGTTTCTAATCCGGTATTGTTCTCTGAATACTTCTTCCAATGGCAGAGGCTCGATCAGATTGGGGGCGCACGGCCTTCCTTCCTCATCCTGAATTGAAAGGCTTGAATTGCCAATGCTTTGCGCCGCTTCGTCAATGGGAAAAATACCTGTATTCATGTACTGAATGAAGCAGGGCGCAAGCGCGGCAACGGCGGTTTCAACAGTGTGTGCATAAATTTCAGGGAAGGAGCGGCTGTCGTCTTTAGTTTTTCCGCCGGGCTGAACACACGGATAACGCCAGAGCTTATGGTTCAAGTTCAGAAAATCAACCAACCCCGCCGCAGAGCGGACGGGGTATGGTTG